>JAKUNN010000038.1 GCA_022451885.1 Dehalococcoidia bacterium
GCACCAGCAGGTATAGCAGGCGCTTTATTGGCTGGTTTCCTTTCTCCAGAAGTATTGCAGCGTATCTTTGGATCTGTAATTTTAATTGTTGGTCTACACCGTTTAGCCATAACCAGTGGTTTAGTTGCGGTAATTAAGGACTTTAAGAAATGAAAGATCCAATTTCTTTAACTACTGATTTTGTTGAACTTTACCAAGAAATACGTACCTGCGAAGCTTGCTTTTTGCATAAAACACGTAAAAATGCAGTGCCTGGTGAAGGTCCCCAAGACGCTCAAGTAATGTTTATTGGTGAAGCCCCTGGTCTGAATGAAGATCGTGAAGGGAGGCCTTTTGTTGGCCGCGCGGGTTCTTTTTTAGAGGAATTAATTGTAGCAGCTGGCCTTAAGCGTTCCGAAGTTTATATTTGTAATGTGTTGAAATGTAGACCTCCCGATAATCGTGATCCGTTACCAGTTGAAATAAATTCGTGTAGTGATTTTGTTGGTAGACAAATCCAGCTCATTGATCCTTTTGTTATTGTTACACTTGGTCGTCATTCGATGCGTCGTTTTTTTCCTGATGCAACGATATCGCGTATCCATGGTCAGCCGAAAACAGTTGAAGGGCGCTTGATTGTGCCAATGTATCATCCTGCAGCTGCTTTACACCGTGGGAATCTTAAAGCAACGATTCTGGATGACTTTGCAAAGTTACCTGGTTTTATTGATCGTGTTCGTTCTTTACGGCAAGGAGAGGAAGTTTTGGAGAATTCTAAGACTAATCCTGTTTTGAAGCCTCGCCAACTGGATTTGTTTGAGGAGTAAATATGGAGAAAGAGTTGCTTCGAGTTATTCCTTTGGGTGGTTTGGGAAACATTGGGCGTAACATGATGGTTTTTGAGTTTAATGAAGACATTATTGTTGTTGACGTTGGCATTATGTTTCCCGAAGAGGACATGCTTGGTGTTGATTTAGTACTTCCGGATTTCAGTTATTTGCTTCAGAAAAAAGAGAAAATTCGTGGCATCTTCCTAACTCATGGTCACGAAGACCATATAGGTGCTCTTCCGTACTTACTCAAACAAATTAATGTTCCTGTTTTTTCAACAAAGCTTACTGATGGTCTTGTTCGCGTGAAATGTCGTGAACATAAAATTGATACAAGTAATTTTAATGTTGTTGAGCCCGGGGATAATATTCAATCTGGTGCATTCGAAGTCGAGTTTTTCTCAGTGGCTCATAGTATTCCCGATGCTTGTGGTCTTATCATACGTACGCCACTCGGTAACATTGTTCATACAGGTGATTTCAAACTGGATTACACACCAGTGATGAATCAATTCACTGACCTCACTCGGCTTGGTCAAATTGGAGCTGAAGGGTGTCTACTCTTACTTGCAGATTCTACTTATGCCGAAATAGAAGGTTTTACTCCCAGTGAGCAAAAGGTAGGAGATTCTTTAAGGCACCTTACAGCGGCAGCTGAGGGTCGGGTTATTGTCGCCACTTTTGCTTCACTTATTGCTCGTATACAGCAGGTAATAGACGCTGCTGTACTTGATAATCGCAAAGTTTTCATAACTGGCCGCTCGATGATTAACAATGTTGCTATGGCTAGAGAGTTAGGTTATTTAGAGGTTCCTGCAAACACGATCGTGGGAGTAGAGGAAATGCGAAAGTTGGAGCCAAATAAGCTCACTGTTTTGACTACCGGAAGTCAAGGTGAGCCTACCAGTGCACTCACGAGGATGGCTAATGGTGAGCATAAGCATTTAAACATTATGGAGGGTGATACGATTATTCTTTCCGCAAATGCGATTCCAGGTAATGAAAAGTCTGTATATAACAATGTTGATAATTTGTTCCGGCGTGGTGCAATGGTTCTTTACAATCGTGTTTCAGATGTTCATGTGCGAGGTCATGCGGGGCAAGAGGAGCTCAAGTTGGTGCAGAGTCTTTTGAAACCTGAGTACTTTGTACCAATTCATGGGGAGTACAGGATGTTGGTTACGCATGCTCGGCTTGCTGAGTCCGTTGGTTTGCCGGAAGGAAATGCATTTGTACTGACTGACGGGGATGTACTTTCCATTGATTCTGAAGACGCTTATTTAGACGGAAATGTGGATGCCAAGTATGTGTATATTGATGGTAAAGGGGTAGGTGATTTTGATGAAACTGTTTTGCGTGAACGCGCAGATTTATCAACAGATGGTGTGCTTGTTGTAATAGTTACAATTGATGAAGAAACAGGTGACCTAGTGGGACAAGTTGAGGTTGTGAGTCATGGGTTCATTGATTTAAATGAGCACGATGCACTTCATGATCGGGTGGCGGAAATTACTGAAGCTCTTCTTAGTGAGATCTCTGCGAAGAAGGATTACAAGAAATTAAGTAGACAGATACAAGACTCAATCGCGAAGTTCCTGTACGATGAGACGAGGCGGCGGCCGACAGTGATGCCGCTAATCATCGATGTCTAATCGAGAGACGTTGAGATAGACCTACACGCGGGGTTTGGGTCACTGGGAGTGAATCCATGGCGACGCGTGCCCGTACAAGAGCAAGTGGTCCAACCACAATAAACTTTTTTGCGCGGTTTAAAAAGTTTAAGACAGTAGCTATCCGTCCGACCACCCTATTGCTTTGTTTCGGACTTCTTGTCGCTGCAGGTATGGTTACTCATCTAATTTGGGGTTTGGATAGGTTCCTAACTTATTTATTTGAGCAACTTTTTAGTTTATTAGGTGTAGGTTTTGTATTGCCTGTAGTCCTATCCGTGATTTTCTTTGCACATAGGAGATGGGGTGGTGCTGTTCCGATTCAAAAGTATTTACGGTTTGTTGTGGGTTTCTGCGCAGCTGGCCTATTTCTATGGGGTATCTTAGGTTTTCTTGTTATTGATTGGAATATCGGGAATGTTCGTATTCAAGAGACTTCTCTAGGGGGACACGTAGGTCAAGCTTTTGTTGATGGCTACATAGCAATTTGTATTTGGTTAGTTTGGATGTTGTTGGCAATTGTTTCTTTTGCTCCAGATTTAACGAAGCGTTTTTTGTTAGTGAAGGTGCCTCAATTTGCACAATGGATTTGGAATGAGCGATTTATCCAGTCCATAGGTTATTTTTCTCTCAGGTTTGTGAAAAGTTCCAGTCGAAGTGTGTTTCATCAGTTGAAACAGTTTTATCAGCGTTCATCGTCAGAACCAGTAATTGGCGGTGAACGATTAGCACACAATATAGCAGTAATTAATCGCCAGGTTGTTTTTCGGCCTGCTGGTGATACCGGGGTAGTGGTACCAAGTCCAAAAGCGATTCACGAAGAGGTTCCGGTTGATGAGGTGGAAATTTCTTTGCCAGCTTCTATTCCTTTACCCTTTGATGATTTAGATCCTGAAATAGAAGATGGTGACGAAACTGAAAGAGTTTCCTCCCGAGGTGGGTGGGAATTGCCCCCATTTGAATTGTTTGAAGAACCTATCCGTAAGACAGAAGATGCTGGCAATAATGATGCACGTGCGCAGTTAATCGTGGATACGCTGGCCTCGTTTGGCGTTGATGCATCTGTTGTAGAAATTAACGAAGGCCCGACAGTTACTCAATTTGGTGTTGAACCAGGTTGGGCGGTAAAAACGAAATCTACCGTTTTACGTGATGATAATGGAAAAGTACTCACTGATTCTGAGGGGAAAGCACTTAGTGAAGAAGTGGAAGTTTCCCGAACACGTGTACGCGTTAATCGAATTACTGCGTTGCAGAGTGATTTGGCTCTTGCATTGGCTGCACCCAGTTTGCGTATAGAGGCTCCCGTTCCTGGACGTCCGATCGTAGGCATTGAAGTTCCAAATAGTACGTCTTCAATTGTTACGTTACGCAAAATTATGCAGTCAAAAGAATTCAGAAATATGTCTCAAAAATCTAAACTTGCTATTGCGCTAGGTGAAGGTGTTTCTGGTAAGCCCGTCGTTGCAGATCTTGCCAAAATGCCCCATCTTTTAATTGCAGGTGCAACTGGAAGTGGGAAAAGTGTTTGCATAAATACAATTATTTCCAGCATTCTTGCCTCTGCTACACCTGATGAAGTACGTTTCGTTCTTGTTGACCCGAAACGTGTTGAATTAACGAATTACGGAAGACTTCCACATCTTGCATTTAGTGAAGTAGTTGTTGATCTTGAAAAAGTTGTTGGAACGCTGCAAGCAATCGTGAGCGAGATGGAGTCTCGATATAAACGTTTTGCAGAGTATGGCGTTCGTAATATCTCTTCTTACAACAGTAACCCTAGGGTTGCTAAACGGCTTCCAGAGTGGGTTGTGATAATCGATGAGTTAGCTGATCTTATGATGGTTGCGCCTTTCGAGGTCGAAAAATTGCTTTGTAGACTTGCTCAGCTTTCCCGTGCGACAGGTATACATCTAATTGTTGCAACACAAAGACCATCAGTAGATGTTGTAACTGGTTTGATAAAAGCTAATTTCCCAACTCGTATTGCTTTTGCAGTTACTTCTATTACAGACTCGCGAACTATTCTTGATATGGGTGGGGCTGAAAAATTGTTAGGGCAGGGAGATATGCTTTATTTGCCTACTGACGCCGGAAAGCCTAGCCGCATACAGGGAGCTTTCGTTTCAGAAGTAGAGGTGGAAGGCATCGTATCTCATTGGGCGCGGGATGATTTTGCTGCATTGCGTCCGGAAATGGCTGATGAACTTTTGGAAAAAGCACTGGTTGATCAAAATGGCGGTGATGATGATTTCGAGATTGATAGCAATGATCCTCATCTTAGTGATGCTCGTATTTTAGCTAGTAGTCGTAGCAGAGTTTCACCGTCTTTGTTGCAGCGTCGTTTAAGTATTGGTGCGGTAAAGGCGCGCCGTATTATTAAGCAACTCGAAGTAGAGGGCGTTGTTGGTCCTGAAATTGGTGGAGAATCACGTGAGGTTCTAACAAATCCAGTTGCATTAGAAGAATGAAACTAACATAAGTATTTTTCAGGTGTAGAGTGAGATCGTGAGTACAGAAGATTATCAATTAAGTAAAGAGGATTCGGACGGTACTTGTTTTTCATGCTCTACGAATCTTGATGGTTCGCGTTTATTTACCAATTTTAGGGTTTGCCATATGTGCGGTCACCATTTTCATCTTTCAGGTGCTCAGTGGGCAAATTTTCTTTTGGATAAAGATTCTTTTCAAGAAGATGATTATACGGTCTCTGGATTAGATCCAATTTCATTCGGAGGTCCACGTAATTATCGGCAAAATGTACTTGATGCTCAAAGGAAGACTGGGCTTTCAGAGGCTGCTTTTACTGGCCATGGGACTTTTTTTGGAAATGAAGTTGT
Source organism: Dehalococcoidia bacterium (assembly GCA_022451885.1). Classification (GTDB taxonomy): domain Bacteria; phylum Chloroflexota; class Dehalococcoidia; order Tepidiformales; family Tepidiformaceae; genus JAKUNN01. The sequence goes on from JAKUNN010000038.1 coordinate 5,320, forward strand.
TTTTGCAGCGTTAGACTTTTCCTTTTTGGGTGGTTCCACAGGAATCGTTAGTGGGGAAAGGCTTGCACGGGCTTTTGAACGTGCAGCTGACCGACAAGCCCCCCTAGTAACTGTTCTGTCAACATCTGGAACTCGCATGAGGGAAGGGCTTCTGGCCCTGATGCAAATCCCGCGTGTTATAGTTGCGCGGCAAAAATTGACTAGGCGTCGTGTGCCGCATATTGCGGTGTTAGCAGATCCAACAACTGGTTCATCTTATGCCGGATTTGTGAATCTTGCGGACTATATTATTGCTGAGCCAAATGCATTAATTGGCTTTTCTGCTTTGCGTTCCATCAGTGAACGTGAAGCAGTACCGGAGGGGGCACATACTGCTGAATCACATTTACGAAATGGTTTAATTGATGCAATAGTATCGCGACATGAATTACAACCGTTTCTCGGTCAGATTTTAGATCTACTAACTAGTTCATATGAATTACGTATGAAGGAGAGATTGGACACTGCGCCTCGTGATTTTTCGTCTTTAGAGGCGTGGAGAACAGTGCAGCTTTCGCGGCATAGTAATCGTCCATCAACTTATGAACTGATTCAAAGAATGGCGACTGTGTATGTCGAAATTCATGGAGATAGGAGTGGTTCAGATGATTCAGCAATAACTGCAGGTTTCGGCCTTGTAGGAGGCGAAGCAGTAGTTATTATCGGTCAAGTTCGGCCTTCAGAAGAAGCTCCAAAATCTGGCTATATTAGTGCTGGTGGATTTCGAAAAGCACGTCGTGCGATGGTTCTTGCCCAAAAATTTAATTTGCCGCTGATCACCTTTCTAGATACAAAAGGGGCAGATCCATCATTGGCTGCTGAGGAAGATGGGATAGCTGCTGCTTTAACTCGTTGTACTGAGACAATGTTGGCTTTAAAAGTTCCGACACTTGCAGTAGTTACAGGTGAAGCAAATGCAGAATCAGCTGTTTCTATGGGAGTAGCTGATCGTGTACTTATGCTTCAGCATTCCATTTATGGAGTAATTGCTCCTGAAGATGCCGCAAAGATTTTATATCGAGATATTTCACAGGCCGACGAAGTGGCTGAGAGTCTTCGCATTACTGCTTCTGATTGTTATGACCTTGAGATTGCTGATGAGATTATTCAGGAGCCTGATGAGGGTGCCCATACAGATCATCAAGAAGCTGCTTATTTTTTGCGTCGTGCCTTAGTTAGACATCTTGTTGAGCTAACAGATCAACGAACTTCCGATCGCTTAGCTGCTCGTAGAAAGCGTTATCGTTCCATGGGTAATTCTAGTTCGTTGGTTCGAAATGTTACAGAACGTTCAGTTGGCAAGTTCCTCGAAAGACTAGAAGAGTACTTTCCTAGACGCAAAAAAACTACGAAGCGTCCAGCTGAGGAATATACAGATAGATCCGAAATACCTTTTTAATGTTGTTTAGGTCTATACGGATACTAATTTAAACGTGTCGGTACTTTTTTTCCGGAACTTCTAATTTTCTGATTTTGTTCATCCATAGCACCTGCAATTACTGTTCGTCTAGATGGAGCTGCTTCATTTACGGCATCTACGAATGCCCAATCTATACTCTCTAGAATACTTTTTTTCTTTGCCTCTTCGCGAACGAATGAGATTGTTTGGGAGATAGTTGACTCAAAGCCTGGCCAACTATGACACCGAATTACTCTGAGGTGTCGATTGGATTCATTCCATTCCACGATCAACTTAGGCGTGGGCGATGGGCCAGCAGATATGCGCACATACCCGCCTAAATAATTTGTTGTTAGATGTAAACCATGCTGAGCGGTATCTATAGAAGCTCGCTGTACCCCATCCCAAACATTTGCCAATGCTATCAATAATCGAAAGGCAACATCATCTGTTTCTGCTCGCATAACACCTCGCGCAGGAGTAGCGCGAGTCAACGCTCGTACCCCACCGAGCACTATTCTACAGTAGTTGGGAGGAAGAGAGGAAGCCCTAATAGCTTTCCTGCACTCTGTTGCGCTGTTAGTATCCCTTCGCAGGGGGCTGTAGCTCAATTGGGAGAGCGTTTGACTGGCAGTCAAAAGGTAGGGGGTTCGAATCCCCCCAGCTCCACATAAAAACTATTTTTCCTCTAAGAGGGTTCGCATTCTATCCATGGCGATATGGATGTTTTCGAGAGAGTTTGCATAGGAGATTCTTAAATAACCTTCGCCAAGATCTCCGAATGCTGTTCCAGAAACTACTGCGACACCTTTTTCTTCCAGTAAGCGTTCCTGTAAAATTTGTGAAGAATATCCGGTGTTTTTAATATTTGGAAATGCGTAGAAGGCTCCAGCTGGCTTTACGCAGCTGATACCTGGCATAGAGTTGAGTGATTCCGTGATTGCGTCACGTCTTTTATCAAATTCCTCCACCATTTGTGACACTTCCTCCTGAGGACCTTCCAGTGCTGCAATTCCAGCATATTGTGCTGCTGCATTTGGGCAGGAGTACGAATTTACGGCTAGGCGTTCTGCATATTCGAATAGAGCCTTTGGCCATATTCCGTATCCTAACCGCCAACCAGTCATTGCATAAGTCTTGCTCCACCCATCAATTACTATGAGTCGATCCCTAATCTCTGGATAATTTAAAAGGCTGAAGTGTTTTTTACCGTCGTAAAGAATTCGGCTATAAATTTCATCAGAAAGAATTACAGTTTTCGGATATTTTTTTAATCCATTAATAAGAATGTCGAAATTTTCTTTTGGAATAACACCACCAGTTGGATTTGCAGGACTATTCAAAATTATTAATCGTGTTCGTTCATTGACTTGGTCTAGAAGCTTGATTGGGTCAAAAGAAAAACCTACATCTTCCTTTAACTCGATAGGTACCGCTTTTGCTCCAGTGTACTGAATCATTGATTCGTAAATAGGAAACCCAGGATTTGGGTAAAGGATTTCTGTTCCTGGCTCTCCCATAAGCATGATTGCGAAGAACATGATTGGCTTAGCTCCGGGTGTGATAAGTACTAAGGAAGGATCAACGTTTACCGAATATCTTCTTTCTAAATCACTGGCAACTGCCTCACGTAAAGCAGGAATTCCTGATGCTGGTGTGTAACCATGCGCACCATCTGTGAGTGCTTGTTGTGCTTTTTGGACTATATGTTCGGGTGTTTTAAAGTCCGGTTGCCCTATCCCTAAATTGATAATGTCTTTTCCTTGTGCGGCAAGATATTCTGCCCTTGCAAGTACGGCAAATGCAGTTTCTGTTCCGAGATTCATTGCTTGTTGGGTAGGTGTTATAGCTTCCATAAGATTTCCTTTTATTTTGCCGTTTAGTGAAAATAATGAGAGATGACTTGATTTCACTTAATTAATAAATTTTTTGAATCGTGATTAGCCTACCTGAATAATGGTCGATGTATACAAAAACATCTTTATCTCTAGCTTAATTATCCAAACTCAAGTTGTATTCTGTTACTATTTCCTGAGAAGAATCCTTGATGAAAAGGGGTTATAAATGCTTAAGAAACTTCACCCACTTAGTGGAGCTGTTTATGAAGTTACCGAGAATAATGGGCTTGTGCACGTAACTAGTCGAGATGGGAAGACCGGTGTCTTTACAGAGGATGGTTATTGGGTTCAGGGTGAACTTGGACAAGCAGATCCTCATATGTGTAAATGGCTTGGAGGCCGTCAATTAGATGAAGATGTTTTTTTGTCTAGCAGATTTAGAGACACCAAATTAGATAATTGATTTTTTCTATAAAAAAATTTAGGAGCGAGAAACCATGACAGAAACAATTACAGGAACCGATCGTTCAGCAGGCATCACGTATCAGGATTTATTGGATACTGATACGCATCCTGTACCTGAAGTCCTACGTAGGGTAAGTCCCATTGATCCAGGTGCAACTACTATCCCGATTGAGCGTTATATATCTCAAGAATTCCATAATTTAGAAGTGGAAAAGTTGTGGAAAAAAGTCTGGCAAATGGCATGTCACGAAGATGATATACCAGATGTGGGTGATTATTTCACCTATGAAATTGCAGATTTATCTTTTCTAATCGTTCGCGCAAAAGAGGATACTTTTAAAGCATATGTAAATGCATGTTTGCACCGTGGTAGGTTGTTACGTGAAACCCATGGTAAACGGGCTACTGAGCTTAGGTGTCCATTTCATGGTTGGGCGTGGAATTTAGACGGGACAATTAAAGAAATTCCATGTCAGTGGGATTTCCCTCATGTTAATCCTGAAGAAGAATCATTGCCTGAAGTCCAGGTTGGTCGATGGGGTGGCTTTATCTTTATAAACCCTGATCCGAATGCAGAATCCTTCGATAGCTTTGCAGGTACGCTTGGTGAGCATTTCAGTTCGTGGCCTCTTGAGCGTAGGTATAAGGAAGCGCATGTTTCTAAGATTTTGCGATGTAATTGGAAGGTTGCACAGGAAGCTTTTATGGAGGCTTATCACGTAGTTGCAACCCACCCACAGATTTTGGCTGGAATTGGTGATGCTAATTCGCAGTATGATGTTTACGGTAACTTTGCAAGGGCGATAACACCAAATGGAACTCCGAGTCCTCATTTAGCGTATGACCCTTCTGAACAAGAGATGCTGGACGCGGCGATGGATGTTCAGTTCGAGGAGCCGTCTAAGCTTGTGGTTCCAGATGGAGGTACGGCGCGATCTGTTACTGCAGCTGGTCAGCGTGAAGCTTTGCGTCCTGTTGTTGGGAATGAAGTAGACAGTATGAGTGATGCTGAATTTAATGACTCATTTTATTTCACACTGTTCCCTAATTTTCATCCATGGGGTGGTTTTAATAGGATTGTGTACAGATTCCGTCCAAACGGAAATAACCCTGACGAATCGATAATGGAATGTATGTATCTTTCTCCTTATCCCGAAGGGGAGAAGCCACCTGCAGCACCGATTCACCACCTTGGTCCTGATGATGACTGGACGGATGCGCCTGAGCTAGGAATGTTAGGGCGTGTTTTCAATCAAGACACATATAATCTTCCGAGAGTACAGTTAGGCCTGCACACTACAAGGAAGGAATCTATTGTTCTAGGGAATTATGGGGAAACGAAGATTAGGCATTTCAATGAGTTGCTAGAGCGTTTCTTGGATCAAGAATAATAACTTCTGGTCTTGCATGCTTAAGTTCTTTGCATAGTAGCAGCGGCATCTTTGTCTCGTATAAAGGAAGCAACTAGGACACCAAAAGCAATTAAAATTAGTGAAGCTAAAAAGGCTTCGTTAAAAGCATTTGTTGCAGCTATCGCCTGAGTAGGATCTAGGCGTTCGGCACTATATGTGCTGAGTCGACTTGTTAAAACTGCTGCGCAGATAGCTGTCCCAAAACTCATAGCGACCTGACGTGTTGCGTTAAAGACAGCACTTGCCCGTCCTGTAGCACTAATGCTAATAGTTGCAAAAACAGCTGCTTGCACGGGCACTAGTAATAAACCAAATCCCAGACCTCTGATATACATCATTCCTCGTAAAAACCAAAGGTTGGTATCTATGTCCATAAAGACAAAAGGAAGTGTAGTTATCGAGGCTAATGTAAGGCCAGCCATAATAAGCCTACGGGGACCTATCCTTGGATAGAGGCGGGCGATAATAGGTGCCATCGTTGCTACACCAATTGCCTGTGGAAAAGTCATTAGCCCCGCTTCCAGAGGTGTCATTCCTCTGACGCCTTGTAGAAAGAAAGGTAGTAGAAAAAGTCCTCCTGAGAAGCCCAAGAATCCTGCAAATTGAGCAGCATTTGCCCTTGCAAACATCCGATCTTGGAAGAGTCTAACGTCTATCAATGGATCCTTAGTTTTTGTTTCAAAAAGGACAAAAATCCCAAGAACTGCGATACCTATGATGCCCCAAATCCATCCTTGAATATCATATAGACCTGAACTGCCTATACGTGAAACTCCATATAAAAGTGTTCCAAGTCCACCTGAAGCTAAGATAAATCCAGGTACGTCTAATTGGCCTGGATTATCATCTTTCCATTCACGCAGAAGCAATGTAGCTGCAAGTATTCCTGCAATTCCGACAGGGATATTTACAAGAAAAATCCATTCCCAAGAAAGGTGATTAAGTATGATCCCTCCTAATAGGGGGCCGCTGGCAGGAGCGATTGTCGTTGGTATAACAATTAAGGCAGATGCTTTAGATCGTTCATTGTTTGGGAATGCCCGAAATACAAGTGCGGTTCCTACAGGGGTAAGTAACCCGCCAGCTGCGCCTTGTACTAGTCTAAAGAAGATAAGTGACTCTATATTCCACGCAAAGGCGCAAAGTGCTGAACCAAGCGTAAAGAGGACTAGCGATATTACGAATAGACGTTTCATTCCAAATTTGTCACCTGCCCACCCGCTAATGGGTATGCAAACAGCAAGAGCGACTAGATAACCTGTAAGCACCCACTGGACTTGGCTCGGGCTAGCTTGTAAGTCATTTGCCAAAACAGGCATAGCAACATTGACGATCGTCAAGTCAATCAAATTCATAAAAATGCCAAATACGCTTACCAGGGCAACAATGTATTTGTACTCAAGTCGCATTTTTCCCTCAGGCAATCCCTATCTCTTAATCCTCTACGTTTTTTTGCCTGAGGTCATTCCTTTGTTTTTCGTCAATGTTTAAAGCGTTATCAAAACCTTTTAAAAATTGTGACATTAACATATGCATTGACACGCCCATAATGCGTCCTCCTAAACCAAGGAATCCACCTTGGACAGTAACATCCCCACGATATTCAAGGAGTGTTCCTTGTTCGTCTTCACTAAGCGTGATTCGGCCATCGGCTGCCGCGCTCCCAGGTGCACCTGCTCCGGTAATATGTAGCCAGAAGCTATTTGGCCAATTTTCATCACGCACGCGTGCTTCGCCTCGGTATGTTCCGACCAAAGAGTTTTGATAGCGCCCCTCTAATTGCCCGAATTCGATTTTGAAACCTATTTCCCAACGATCCTCAGTTTCATTTCTTTGAATTATTGTGAACGACGGTAATGCTTTTTGAAGAGTTAGAGGATCTCGAAGTAATTGCCACAGCTCCTCAGGTGTTTTTGAAAATTGGCGCGATCCTTCGAGTTCCATTTTTTATCCAAGTGATGAACTAGCGGTTGCTGAGGTCTATGCTACTCGTTAAGTAGTTCTTTGTCGTATGGAGGTTGGGAAATGCTTGAACGATTTAAGGTGCCTGAAGAAATTGCAGTAAATGTTGATTATCAAGATATGCATACTGTGGTCACACAAATTTTTAAGGTGTTGGGTTCGCCGCTAGAAGATGCTGTACGTTGTGCAAACACTTTGTTGTATGCAGATATTCGTGGGATTGATTCTCATGGTGTGAGCAACATGCTGCGCTTTTACATAGATGGTATTCAAAGTGGAGGGATTAACCCATCACCTTCTTGGAAGATAGTGAGGGACAGTGAAGCTACCGCTACGATTGATTGTGATAGAGGTTTAGGCCTCACTATCGGGCCTATTGCCATGGATCTTGCGATAGAAAAAGCACAGAAGTGTGGAATTGGTTCGGTTGTTGCAACAAATGGACGCCATTTCGGTGCAGCAGCTTTCCATGCACATCGTGCCGTTGAGCATGACATGATTGGGATAGCAATGACTGTGGGAGGCCTACAGGTAGCTCCAACATTTGCATCAAAAGCTTTGGTTGGGCTAAATCCGTTAGGAGTTGCCGCTCCTTCAAATAAAGAGGCGCCGTTTGTATTTGATGCTTCAATGAGTAGTGTTGCTGGGAATAAGATTCGGCTTGCACGTCGTTTGGGAGTTGATGTCCTCCCTGGTTGGATAGGTACTGCAGATGGAGTTCCTATCATGGAGGAACAGCCTGTTCCAGACGATTTTGTAATGCTTCCAACTGGTGGGACTCGAGAAATTGGTTCTCATAAGGGCTATAGCTTGGCAATGATGGTCGATATTCTTTCAGGAGTTCTCTCTGGTAGTGGTCCTGGTTTTGCTACCAGGCAAGGAGTTTCCCATCATTTCTTAGCTTACCGGGTAGATGCTTTTACAGAGCTTGATGTTTTCAAGAATGATATGGATTCCTACTTGGAAACTATTCGAACATGTCCTCCGGCCCCAGGGAATGAACGAGTTTTGTATGCAGGTTTACAGGCTCATGAAACAGAAATTAAGCGGAGAAGTGAAGGTATTCCCTACCATCCAGAGGTGATCGAATGGTTTCATGATTTGCTTCTAGAATTGGGGATTCCTGATCCTTTACCAGTTTTGTAATCTAAGCTTGTAAAATCATAGTTAGTTGGAGGAGATGTTATGGAAATTCAGGGAAAGTCTGCACTAGTGACAGGTGCAGGTTCAGGCATTGGTCGTGCGATTAGTCTTGCCCTTGCTAATGCGGGTGCTTCAGTTGTTGTTGCCGATGTTGATCATGTGGGTGGCTTGGAAACCGTTCGTTTGATTCAAGAGAAGGCGGGTAATGCCATGTTTATTGGTGCCGATGTTTCTACTCCTAAGGGCATTCGTTCGATGTTTGTGGATGCTGGTGATGTGGATATTGTTTGCAATAATGCAGGGATCATGACAGGGGATACTCCTGGTTGGCCTGAAGTTTCTCTTGAAAAGATTCATCTTGTTCTGAATACAAACACTGCAGGTGTAATCATGGGAACTCGCGAGGCTGTAGAAATCTTAGGAAGACGCGGAGGTGGAGTTATTATCAATACTGCTTCTGTGGCTGGCTTAGGGCCAATGCCTTTTGATCCTATTTACTCAGCTTCGAAAGCAGCAGTAATTAATTTTACGCAGTCATGTGCTCAACTTAATGAATGGAAGAATATTCGTGTGAATGCGGTTCTACCAGGCATGGTGAATACTCCCATAATTGCTAAAACTGGTGATGGGGTTCGTCCAGCTGCTTGGCTAGAACCCGCTATTGCAGCCACTACCCCCCTTGAGCCGGAAGTTATAGCTGAAACAGTTCTTGGGCTTATACAGGACGACTCTAAAATCGGTGAAGCAGAGGTTGTGGCCAACTAACTCTCAGTATCTAACCGAGTGCAGATTGGACATCAGCAACATGTGAAGCTTCATGTCCAGCCAGCATTTGTAAAAATCCTGCTAGTGTAATTTCTGAGTCGCCTATGGCGAATGTTTGTGCGAGATCCTCATCAGAAAATCTCTGAATATACATCCATATAACACCGTGGGCGGTTTCTAACTCAATTGGGATCATTTTTCCGTCTAGTGCTGCAAATCGTTCGATGCCAAACGCACGGCGCGCATCAATGTCTCCATCTAATGCTTCAAAACGCCCTGTGCTTAACATTCCACGTATGTCACTAGCTGTGTTATGAGCCGTGTCTGTAAGGTGCCGGAAAATATCACCTGCGGTATATCCATCGTCATATACCTTATCGGTATCGTTGTCCTGCGCTGCTTTCGCGGCTTCCTCAGTTGCCAACCACTGTGCACGTAATGAGGCAAATAATTCTGTTCTTGATACTGCTGCTTCTGTAGCCATGTAAGTAGCCTTTCTGAAATTCTTTAGCAAGTCTACCACGTAATTTGCTTCATCTCTCCTGTAAATTCATATAACAAAAAACACAGGTATGGTTATTGACGTGAATATAGGTTTTTTAAATCGAAAAATTTTGATTGTCTCTGGAATTCTTGCCTTACTTTTAGTAATAGTTTTACTTGTTTTGTTCCTGTTTGTTTTTCGTGGTGAACCTGCGGCTGTCACCTTGAAAGCGGCTATAGAGCAAGTAGATCAAAGATCAGATATAGGAAAGGATTCTGATTCAGATAATAAATCCGAAGATATTTCAGAAAAGTCAACTTGGGTAGTTGATGGTAATCGGGATAATTTTGTCGGTTACCGAGTCAATGAGGAGCTGGTTGGAAGAGGTGCTTTTGCAGCCGTTGGGCGAACTGAAGTAGTAAGTGGCTCACTAACTATTTCAAATGGAATACTAGTTGCAGTTAACTTAGATGCAAATCTTTCCAAGTTAAAAAGCGATAATGCATTCCGAGACGGTGCTTTGCGTACGCAAGGTATTGAATGGGGAACATATCCAACTACGACTTTCTCTCTTACAACCCCCCTTAATTTAAAAGACGTGTTTTTTTCGGGTGAGCCTATATCTGATGTAGTTAAGGGTGATTTTACATTACATAATGTAACTAAAGAGATCGAAATTACGATTGAGGGTCAGTTGATTAACGATATCATCGTTGTAACTAGCAGCTTTACTATTTTGTTTTCTGATTACGAAATCGAAAAACCTTCTAGTGCTCGTGTACTCTCGATTGAAGATCAAGGTGTTGTTGAAATCCAGCTTTTTTTTAAGCAGTAAAGTAAATAGGTTGTTTACTGAGCTTTTTCTGCATTTTCTATAATGTCTTCTACCACTGATGGGTCTGCAAGGGTTGTGACATCACCAATATTTTCTGGTTCTCCTTCAGCAATTTTACGTAAAATGCGACGCATAATTTTCCCTGAACGTGTTTTGGGTAGGCCGTTAACGAATTGAATTTTATCTGGGGTGGCAATTGGACTGATTTCTGAACGTACTGAGGCACGTAGTTCCTGAGCTAAATTTTCAGATGGTGTGGTACCTACTTGAAGCGAAACATAAGCATAGATACCTGTTCCCTTCACGTCGTGTGGGAAACCAACTACTGCTGCTTCTGCACAGGATTCGTGAGCTACAAGTGCACCTTCTATTTCAGCTGAACCCAATCTGTGTCCCGCTACATTTAGAACATCGTCGACACGGCCAGTTATCCAGTAATAGCCATCTTTATCTCTGTAGCAGCCATCCCCTGTGAAATAAAGGCCCGGATACGTTGACAGGTATGTGTCAATGAAACGTTGGTGATCGCCGTAAACAGTACGCATCATGCCAGGCCACGAAGAACGCATGCATAATCTTCCAGATACATTATTTTCTGTAATCTCTTTACCTTGCTCGTCGACCAGTAAAGGTTCGATTCCAAAGAAAGGCAGAGAACCTGAACCTGGTTTCATTGGAATTGCGCCAGGCAATCCGGTTATAAGGTGGCCTCCTGTTTCAGTCTGCCAGTATGTATCTACAATTGCACATTTCCCCTCGCCAACAACATTGAAATACCATCTCCAGGCTTCAGGGTTGATAGGTTCTCCCACTGTTCCTAATACGCGTAAAGTTGACCGGCTGGATCGCTTAACGAAATCATCTCCTTCTGCAGCGATTGCTCTTATTGCGGTCGGAGCAGTATAGAAAAGCGTAATTTTGTGACGGTCGACCATATCCCAGTATCGTCCTGCATCTGGATATGTTGGTATGGATTCAAAAAGGACAGATGTTGATGCATTACCTAAAGGACCATAAACGATATATGAATGTCCTGTGATCCAACCGATATCTGCTGCACAGCAGTAGATATCTTCGTCACGCAAATCAAAAACATAACGATGAGTAAGCATTGTATACAGTAGATATCCGGCTTGGGTATGTAATACACCTTTTGGTTTTCCTGTCGAACCTGATGTGTATAGGATGAATAGCGGATCTTCGGCAGCCATTACTTCCGGCGTACAAGTTTTTTCTTCGGCAGACGTGACTTCATGCCACCGGAAATCTCTGCCGTCTAGCATATTAATGTTGGCATTTGTACGGTTGAATACGATTACGAATTCAACACTTTTTCCTCCATTGGAAAGGGCTTCATCCACATTTTCTTTTAAAGCAATCGTTCTACCACCACGCATTCCTTCATCTTGTGTAATAACTGCTTTGCACAATGAGTCTTCAATTCGATCAACTATCGATTTTGGACTAAATCCACCAAAAATTACCGAATGGACAGCACCGATTCTTGCACATGCCAGCATTGCGATTGCCAATTCTGGCACCATGCCCATATATATCGCGATGCGGTCACCCTTTTTAATGCCTTTTCTTTTTAACGCGTTGGCAAGTTGACATACCTCTTCGTAAACCTGCTGATATGTTAAAGTTCTCGTTTCTTCAGGATTGTCACCTTCCCATAGAAATGCTGCTTTATCTCCATGTTCTGCTAGATGTCGGTCAAGGCAATTACTTGAAACATTTAGTTTGCCGTCTTGGAACCAAGTAATTGTCCCTGTTGCAAGATCTTCCTCGACAACTTGTGAGAATGGCTCTATCCAATCAATATTTTTTTGCGCTTGCTCTTTCCAGAATCTTTCCTTGTGCTTTATTGAATCCTGGTAAAGCGTCTCATATTCTTCTATGGACTTAATTAGTGCATTATTTTGAATTTGTATAGGAGGTGAATAGATTTCGTCTACTGGTAAACCAATATCTTCAACTCTGTTATTCATAGTGCCTCCGCTAGAAGTCAGAGAATTTTGTTGATTGTACAGGTTGCGCAAATTAGTTGGTATCTTGCTCTTTTGCATATACAATTGCTCCATGACTTCTAGAAAAGCACGAAGAAAAAGAAGAAATACTCCAACTTCTTCGACTTTGCCCAATCGACCTACTGTTAGCAATCAGGATCAGGATGTTGTTCCAGGCCTCAATACTTCGAATCCAGATTCAAGTTCAGAATCTTTTAATTCCAAAATTGGTGCTGCAAATTACGCTTATATACGTAGTGATTTAGTAACAATTGCCGTGGTAAGCGTTTGCACCTTTGCTTTTGTAGTTGTTATGGCGTTTGTCATCTAGTTATTTTAGGTTTTGGTAGGCGAAGTAGAATCCGATTGCTGCTGCAATAATTGTTGGAAGTGAAGTAGCAAAGCCTAAAGAAACCATTTGTATAGCCCATGCAATGACGATGCCGAGTGCAGCAAAAGTAATAACTATAGGTCCACGTCTTTGCCCTGTTGCAACATCCATTAATTTTGTGATGGCATATCCTAGTCCAATGCCTAGGATCATTGCGAAAAACATGCCCCCAGCAAATGACCCGATCCAGGCCCAGAGGAATCCTATTGCAGTGCCACCGATTATGGCGGTAAAGAGCCCTGTTAATGTCTGAGTTGTGTTTAGGGTATACATGGGGGCTTTTCTAACCTGAGCACAACCAGGGCAACGTGCACCCACTGGAGATTGTATTAAGCAATTCGGGCAAATAGGTGTTTCGCATCTACTGCAACGCAGAGCAGTCTCTACTCCAGCACAGCGGGAACAAAATACAGTTTCTGCCATGTGTGGCTCCTAGTGGTTTAAAGATAGTGGTTTGTCTGTATTATCGCAGTAGTTATTTATTTTTTTCTGTAGATGATGTTTGACTATGATTGAGGAACAAATGCCAACGGTTGAGCTAAATGGGACGACTCTTTACTACGAAACACACGGTGTAGGTAGCGATATCGTCTTGATTCATGGATTTGGAGATAGTGCTGCTCTCTGGCAACCGCAATTTGAGGGTTTAGAAAACTATTTTAGATTGACTGCTATAGATATACGAGGTCATGCGCGTAGTGGTGCTCCTACTGATCTTGGGCTATATACCCAAGATCAGGTGGTTGAGGATTTGAGGGCCATTATGGATGTGGTTGGTATCAAAAAGGCAATAATTGGAGGGCATTCACTGGGTGGTTATACAAGTATGCGGTTTTATCAGAG
>JAKUNN010000039.1 GCA_022451885.1 Dehalococcoidia bacterium
ACACCAATTCCGACCATGATCCAATCTGTCTGCAATATGAATGGAGGTTCAACTCGCGTACCTGTTTCAGTGAATTCGAGAAATGAAAGCATTTGATTACCTAAAATAAGACCACTAACTGCACCTACTACAATTCCAACAAAAGCAACCAACATATATTCAACAAACAGTGCGACTACAATTTGTTGTCTACGTAAACCAATAGCCCGAAGAACCGCAAACTCAACACGACGTCTGCGAATTGACATGAATAAAGAAACCATCAATGCGGCTGCAACTAACACCAAAATCGCAGCAAAAGAGATAACTAGAATCCCCGAACCACTCGCCGCAATGAGTGGATTTTTCTCGATTGAACTAAGTAACTGTGTCTGATCAATTACTTGCCCTAAACCTGAAGCAATCAATGCACTACTGATTATTTCATGATTTGCCTCGCTAGATACTTCTATCCAAATCTCGTTCACAGAACCCACGGTTGCTGCTGAACCTCTTAATGCATTTGCCCAAGCAAGTAGGTGTTCGATATTAAATACTATAGAAGGCCCATCGCCTTGCATTAAGGTTGGGAAACGTTCATACACCTCACGGATAACATATGGGACACTTAAATCCTCAAAGGAAATTAACCCCTTATCCCCCACCCTTAACCCTGTCGTTCCTAAGAAAGACTGGCTAACAAGAACTGGTAAAGGCACATTACGATCGGCAATAAAAAAAGCATGCCTTTCACCAGAGATACCTTCACGGAAATTAATTTCTGCCCCGCGAAGACCGGAAATTTTGGCGGATTCTGTCAGCTTGATAGAATCATTAAAATCACCTTCACTGGCAGCAGCCTCCCAAATAACTGTTCCCTCAAAAGATTCAAATACATCCAAATCTCCCTCGCTGCCAATAAAAGCTAAATCATCCAACCAGAGTACCGGCGACTCCGATTGATTGAATTGATTAGGTGGCTCCGATACCAATAGTGCAACAAATGTGAATGGCCCCTTAATTCTCCCAGGCCCCTCTCTAGGTAAATCGGCTCTTAATTCACGCCATCCTGAAAAATCTAGCTTTCCAAATTCAATCACGGAATGCCGATTATTTTCACCACGTATACGAGCCCAAAGAGTTTTATCCTGAAAAACCTGCTCTGGATTTACTTGGATACTTAACCCAATCGCTGTTGGTGGAATTTCGACCCCTGGTAACAGATTACCCGTATCGAGACGAGACAGGAGACGTTCAAGAGGCAATTTGGCAAAATCCTCCCGCCACCAAAGCATGTTGGAGGTTGCAGGATTAACAGCCAAAAGATTCACTTCACTGCCTACACCACTAACAGAAGCGATTTTTGTCGAACGTCTCATAGCTGCTACTGAGCGTTCAACCCCATCAATTTTATTTACACGCTCTTCCAGTAAATCAGCACTGCTCTCAGCGCCATAAGTTGTATTTGTAAGAGCCCGTATTTCTACCCCACTCTCAAACTTAGCTCGATCCTTATAAGACTTTTCTGCTGTACTTGCATATGAAGCAGCAAATGTCCCAACGGCTACAGCCATCATAAGTAGCAGTGCAAGTTGTACATATGGGCCAGGGTTTCTGACAAATTGACGCAACCCCATATATACAGACTCACTTGAAAATTTACTTAAAAGCCCCATCAATACACGAACAACAAACGGGTAGAATCGTGCGACAACAGCAGCAACAGCAACAATAACTATCGCGGGAGATGCAAGTAAAAGTGGATCAGTGGACATGGCACCAGTTGCAGAAGGTATAAATACCGAATCCCGTTCACCTAACTCCCAAAGCGCAAGGAGTGCGAACAACACAAGCACAATATCAAGATAATAACGCAGCAAAAGAGATTGGCGCGGCCTTGAGTGGAGTCGAGCCTGTCCAAGAGCACCTCGTCGAGCAGTCAGGACTGCAGGTACTATTAACACAATTACAGCTAAACAAGCACCCGCTAAAGCAAACGGGAACGCAATCGATTCAATATTTACAGGAAGCAAATCTCCATTACTAACATTTGCAAAAACTGGTGTTAATCCCAGAAGTGCTGTCCCTGCTGCAGCTATAAAGGGGGCAACGACTGCAGCTGGCAGCGCAACTAAAAGCCCCGACAACGTATACAGCAACCCAATCTGAACAACACTCGCCCCACGCGCACGAAGTAGACCTATTACGTCTGCCTGCCGCTCAACAATCGCAACTGAAATAATCGCTACATAAAAGAGTGCGATCGCAGCAATTTGTAATAACAAAATTGTTAACGGGGCTTGCTGGAAATTAGCACTCAAATCATAATTATTTAATGCTTCCGTTAAATTGCTAGCACTATACCCATCGAATGAACGCATCTCTTCATTAAGCACATTTATTGACGTACTCACATCTTGAAAATTGGTTCGGTTCAGCGCTTCTAAATTAGCGAAGTTCTGCCATGTAACCGAAAACTCATAACTAGCCGTATATGCTTTTAGTACCTGGATAAGGGCATCTGGATCTGCGAGCAACGGAACAACAGTACCACTATCAACAAAAGGAGAGCGTGGCCTTACAAAACGTTCGCTCGCCCCTAGCCAAAAAGGATGCTCCGGATCCGTAATTTCTATAATTCCACTTACTATCGCAGGAATGGAATAGCGCATCATTGAACTTTTCATACATGGTGGTTGAGGTTCAAGTCCGGTGGTAACAATACGTGGACAGTTATCAAATTCCTCAATTAGGAAAAAGGTTTCGCCAGGTTTGAGTTGGGTAATGTAAGAAGTTAATTCACTTATTACAACTTCCAGAACCAAATCTTCACGTTTTTGAGGTAAATCACCCTCCAAAACATTTAAATGGGGAGAAACCCCGGTAATTGCAAGGGGGGCTGCCAACAGGGAAAGAATTCGTGGCTCATCACCGGTAAAACCAATTGTCAAAAATGGGGCTTCGTACAATTTTTCTTGATTCTTCGTAAACCAGCCTAAATGTGTAGTAATACGTTCTTCGATAACAGAAACTCGTTCTAGACCCTCTTCATCTGCAATTGCTCCTGCAAAAAATCCTGTCTTTATTACAGGATCATTGCGCAATTGATCTCTTACCGAATACGTAAGACCTAAATCTGCCATTGAACGGGTATATATAGGAGCCGAAGCTAACAAGACCGAAGCAACCAATACACCTATCCCACCAATTGCTAAAAGTTTCCAATTTGCAAGGCTATGTTGAATTAGTAAACGATAGAATCTAAAAAACTGTTCCACCCAGACAGTTTAGACTAAGTTCTGATATGCCAACGTATTTGTCTCTTGTACGCCTTATCACACAACGCAGTCGGGCGAATTGGAAACTACTGACTACGATTGTTTTCGGAATGATCCTTGCATCAGGATTAATGTCGAGTGTCATTTTATATTCAGACGCTGTCAGAGACCTTGGTCTTGATTATGCAATCCGCCAAGAAAACCCCCGAAATTTAGATATTCACGTAGTTTCATCAAGCCAAAAAGGCGATCCCTCGATCTATGACAACCGACGAGCTACAACAGAAAAATTAATGGATCGCTATGCGGGTAATCTTATAGAAAATTATGGGTATTACGGCCGTTCCGCCACCTTTTTTCAAACTGAACCAGGCCAGGAAGTATCTGAAGATGACTTAAGGCCACGAGCAAACTTTCTTTTTATCGAAGGACTAGACAACCACGTCGAACTTGTTAAAGGAACCGAAAGAAAAGCCGTTAATAAAAGTCAAACAAGCAATTCCCCTCCTGTAATAGACGTATGGATTAGCGAGAAGGGCGCGCTAGATCTCAATGTAGATATTGGTGAAACTTTTGACTTACACCCCTTCTGGAAAAAGGACATTGAACCACTACAGGTAAGAATCGTGGGGTTAATTAAACCAGTAAATCCTAATGAGGCTTTCTGGTTTGGGCATGCAGATGATCTCACACTCGACACAACTCGATGGCCTACTTACATATATATAATTGATGAAACCGTTTTTCGTGAAGTAATTGCGACATACCTCCCTAGTACTGATGGAACTTTTGAAACTTTTGGCTACGTCAATGCCAGTGTACTTAACAGTCGTAACGCAGAGCAGATCGAACGCGATTTAAGATCGCTCGAACGGGACTTACGAAACGAATTCAAAAACACCTCCACATTCACAAACCTTGTCCCCTTAATCTCCGACTACCAAGAGAAATTGTTCTTTACTCGCATGCCACTTTTTGCACTTATGCTTCTAATTGTTGGGATTGCCCTCTACTACCTTGTGCTTGTCATGACAATGCTCATTGAACGCCAATCAGGTGAAATTGCTCTGTTAAAAAGTAGAGGTGCAAGTAGTCCTCAAATTTTATTAGTTTACCTGATTGAAGGAAGTATTCTCGTCGCCTTAGCCGTGGGCTTAGGCCCACTATTGGCAATGGGTGCTATCAAAATCTTAGGGCCGACTCCACCCTTTGCGGATCTTAGCCAAAATTCATTCCTTGATGTTCACTTATCGAGCGGAGCATTCGGATTGGCACTTCTAGGCGCTATTTTGGCATTACTCGCACTCTTATTACCGGCATGGAAAGCCTCGCGCGCGAGTACAATTCTGCACAAAGCCACACTGGCACGTCCGTCAAAACAACCACTTTTTTTGCGTTATTATCTTGATTTAATACTCATTGGAGTGGGAGCATTTCTCTTTTACCAATTACGACAACGCGGCTCACTTGTAACAGAACAACTTTTTGGTGAACTCTCCGCAGATCCTCTTCTATTAATTTCTCCCGCCCTTTTTATATTAATGATCGCCTTGGTATTTCTACGACTTTTCCCAATTGCATTAAAAATTGTTGCTCGTGTAGTACGAAACACAAACAGCGCAACCATCCCACTAAGTCTTTGGCGAATGGTTCGAAGCCCTCTGCATTACAGTCGTCTTATTTTATTGCTACTCTTGGCCACTTCTGTTGGTATGTTTGCTGCAGGGTTTCGAGCAACACTTGAACAATCCTACTCAGATCGAGCTGCTTATCAATCAGGTGCAGATGGACGTATTACGGAAATACGAAATCCCTCCGACCTACCAGACCAAGAATTAGTTGAACACTTTGAGCAACTTCCAGGATTGGAGAACGTCTCTGCCACTGCACGCCTCAACGCATTTTGGCAACCCGAAATATATACAAAAGCACAACTCGAACTACTGGCTGTAAACGTAACTGACTTTGATAAAGCAGCTTATTGGAGAAAAGATTTCTCCGATAAGCCGCTAAGTGAACTACTAAAACAACTGCCAATTTCGAACGAAAACAGCCCCGAGCCATTATATATCCCGCCTGAAACACGTTATATGGCTATTCATGCACATATAGTCTTTCCAAACGATGTTGGTATACCTGCTATACGTCTTGGCAGTAAAGATGGGCGCTATTGGGAATACTATTTAGTACCTCTTAGTGAAGAAGCCGGGCCAGGCGGGTATAAAATATACGCTGCAGATCTAACAAAACCTTGGCAACCCCGAGAATCACCTCCAGGCGCTGAAACAGAACTTTTTCTGGATGCGATCTTTGTTGCATACGGACGCTACAGTTTCATTCCAGCTAATGCGACAGCTACCTTTGATGATTTAACTGTTATAGGCGAAGGCTGGGATAGGGAGATACCCACGTTTCAACGTAGATCTTTTCGAGGGTCAAACTCAACGGGACAAAAAGAATATATCCCTTTAACCCAGGGCACTATTATCGAAACTTTTGATGATTTAGAACACTATGAATCAATACCAAGTCAGTATGGAGAAACGCCACCTTTAACGCGCATCGAAAGTGGACGTGCAAATAACAACTACGCTGCACAGATTGCTTTTGAATTTAATCCTGCATCCGATCGGGTGGCGGGAATAAGAGTTCGTCGCCCACATTCGGAACTTCCGGTCTTAGTCAGTAAAACATTCCTGCAAGAAAATAAATTGAGCGAGGGCGATGTTACTCAAATTCGCATTAATCGACATCTTCTTAACATTAATGTTGTAGGCAGTTTTGACTTATTTCCAGGATTTGATCCTACAAAAGATCGAGCGCTTATGATTGCCGATATCGAAGCAGTTCGGTTACTCGCAACTGGTTTACCACGAATATCAAACAGCATATTTTCGGATGAGATTTGGATTGGCTCAATCAATAGAAGTGCCTTGCAGCAAGGACTAACCAAGGATTGGCTTAAAACAAACGAAATAAGTGCAGCGGAAGCCTATGATCGGCACATTCTACACGCGAGTTTGTCCTCAGACCCCTTAATTGCAGCATCTTGGGAGGGTATTCTTTTTCTTTCTTTTGCGGCAGTACTTTTCCTTACAGCTCTCGGGTTCATTGTATTTTCATTCCTTGCTGCCCAAACACGCTCTTTAGAGTTTGCAATTTTGCGAACTATGGGATTCAGTGGTCGGCAAATTGTGGCTACAGTCGCCTTTGAACAACTTTTTGTAATTATTATGGGAGTTGCAGCAGGGACAGCTCTTGGTTTTCCTTTAAGCCGTTTAATGATAAGCGCCCTTAGTCTCGGGGAGGGGGGAGAAGAAGTGATTCCGCCTTTCGTTTCTCAAATATCCTGGGAGGCCATTCTTACAGTCTATGGAATTCTGGGAATTGTGTTTTTAATTACAGTGGCAGCATTGGTTAGATTGTTTTCACGGCTGGCATTGCATCGCACACTACGTATCGGAGAGGTATAACAGAATGAAGTACATACAAATTTCTAACAACTTTAAGACGTTAAACCTGTAGGATCCTTAAGATGCAAGATTCCGCGATTCAACAAACCAGCCAGGCAGAAAATGCTTACCACATCGCCTGTGAAGACTTATTCAAAATCTACAAGAGTGATGAACTCGAAGTTGTAGCACTTCGNGGATTNGATCTGAAGGTTGGGTATGGAGAATTTATGGCTATTGTTGGTGCTTCAGGTTCGGGAAAAAGTACCCTGCTAAATATTTTGGCAGGGCTCGACCAACCTTCGGCAGGTCGTGCCTTTGTAGGAAAACGAGATCTCCTAACACTCGAAGAAGCAGAAATGGTTTCCTATCGTCGCAATGATGTTGGTTTTATTTGGCAACAAACGGGCCGCAATCTCGTACCCTATTTAAGTGCGATCCAAAATGTAGAAATTCCACTGCTCTTAAATGGCATGTCAGCAAAAGCCGCCAACCAACGTGCATCCGAGCTAATTTCAGCAGTTGACCTTGAAAATCGTGCCGAACACCATGCCGAACAACTCTCTGGTGGAGAGCAACAACGTGTCTCTATAGCAGTAGCCCTAGCCAACAACCCACCACTACTACTCGCAGACGAACCGACTGGAGAACTTGATGCAATTGCTGCAGACTCCATTTACGCGCTCTTAGGGGATCTTAATTCACGTTTTAAAACCACAATTATAATTGTCACACACGACCCAGAGATAGCCTCACGAGTAGATCGTGTAATAGCAATTCGTGATGGTCGCACAAGTATGGAAATATTTCGCAGCACAGAACGAATAGGTGGAACAACTAATGTGGTTCATGACGAATACGTATTAGTTGATTCTGCAGGAAGGCTACAAATACCTCGTGAACTGCTAGACAGATTAAGTATCCAAGAACGTGCAAAATTAATTGCTGGGGAAAAGCAAATTTTAGTGCTACCTGATAATGAAACACAGCTTCAGGATCAGAAATAATGGCAGGGGCAGAAATTTCCGTAAATGATGTCTCACGCATGTTCAAGCTTGGAGACGAAGAAATTTGGGCGGTTCGTGATATTAATTTAAAGATCGAAAAGGGTGAATTTGTCGCTCTAATAGGTAGATCGGGCTCAGGTAAAACAACACTTTTAAATCTCATTGCAGGCCTTGATCGGCCTTCTGAAGGAAGTGTCGTAATCGATGGTGAGCGTGTAGATCTAATGAATGAATCGGAGTTAGTAAATTTAAGAAGGAAGAAGCTAGGTTTTGTATTTCAGTCTTTTGGACTCCTGCCTTTGTTATCTGCTTATGAAAACGTGGAATTACCTTTACGTATCTCAGGAAAAAAAGGACGAGATCGCACTAAACGCACAAATGAACTCCTTGATCTCGTTGGTCTTTCGTCACGATCGAGCCACAGACCTTATGAATTAAGTGGGGGGGAACAACAAAGAATTGCAATAGCACGTGCCTTAGCTGCTGAACCAGACTTGTTATTAGCTGATGAACCAACAGGAGAACTGGATAGTGCGACAGCAACAGCTGTTTTCTCATTGCTCCGAGACATTTGCCGTCAACAAGGCATAACAATTGTTACATGTACACACGATCGCTTAGTAATGGAAATGGCAGATCGTATTGAAGAAATTGATAATGGGAAATTAGGGGTTACCACAAGTGGAGAAGTATGGGGACGTGTTCAATCACGTCAACGTAGCCCGTTCACTGCACGTGAAGGAATAGCAGAAACTGAAGGCGGGCTTTCCTCCTTGATTGGGGGAGATTTAACAAAGTTCGTTGATCACACAACAACAACACAACTCGAAGAAGAAACTCAGCCCCCTACAGCTGATGAGTTGATAGAAGGTGAACCAGATGAAAGATGGTCTAGGCCTGACAGAGAGAATTCGTAAATTTTTTAATTTTATTAGCTGAGTAGCACAAACAACGTACAATCGTCATATGAGTAAAGATGAGTTTGATGACGCTGGTTTGGAAACAGAAGGGCTAATCACATCTGCAGAAAAAGATGAGGAAACCTCTCTTCGCCCTAAAGCACTTTATGATTTCCAAGGACAAGAGCGAATTCGAGAAAACCTACAGATTTCAATTGAGGCAGCCCAAGGACGGGAGGAACCCTTAGATCATCATCTGTTCTATGGCCCCCCAGGTCTTGGCAAAACAACTCTAGCAAACATTATGTCTCGCGAAATGGGAGTTTCTTTACGCCTCACAAGTGGGCCTGCTTTAGAAAGAGCAGGTGATTTAGCAGCTATTCTGACAAATCTAAAAGAGAATGACATTTTATTTATTGATGAAATCCATCGTCTACCACGAACCGTTGAAGAGATACTGTATCCCGCAATGGAAGACTTTGCTCTAGATATCATCATCGGACAAGGACCAGCAGCTCGTAATGTCAGCCTAAAAATGCCACCTTTCACATTAATAGGTGCTACTACTCGCTTTTCGTTAATAGGGGCACCGCTAAGAGATCGTTTCGGCTCAGTTTATCGTCTTGACTTCTATGATTCTGACACCCTTACGCTTATCGTAAAAAGAGCAGCAGGCTTATTAGAAATAGACCTCCCTGATGAAGCATCGCGTGAAATCGCTAAACGTTCACGGGGAACACCTCGGGTTGCAAATCGTATACTTCGAAGAGTTCGCGATTTTACTCAGGTTCGTAATAGAGGCCTCACTGATTTAGAAGCAACTAAAAAGGCCATTAACTTGCTAGAAATAGATGATATTGGCTTGGAAGAAATAGATAGGAAACTATTGAAAATACTATGTACCGATTTTGCAGGGGGACCAACTGGCCTAAGCACCCTTGCTGCAGCTATAACAGAAGAACCCGATACTGTGCTTGAAGTTTATGAACCATTCCTTATTAAAGAAGGGCTCATACAACGAACTCCACGTGGTCGTATAGCCACGGAAAAAGCTTTTTTACATCTAAAAATTAACCCAGTAAAAAGTGTTAACCAAATAGCTTTCGAAGACCTTAAAGAAGTTAACATAGAGGAACAAGCTCTTGAAGAAAGCTAAGCAGCCATTAGAAACATTCGACCAGACGTATAAAAGATCTGTACTCCCTAATGGATTAAGAATAATCACAGGCTCTATGCCCGAAGCACGTTCAGCTACTATTAGCATGTATGTCGGTGCAGGAAGCCGCTACGAAGAGGACGATGAAGCAGGGCTATCTCACTTCCTCGAACACATGCTCTTTAAAGGGGCTTCGCGACGCCCTACCGCACGTGATATTTCCTTAGAAATCGACTCATTTGGTGGAAACCACAATGCTGCAACAGATCGAGAATTAACTGTTTATTACGCACGTGTCCCGTGGTGGGCAGCTAATACATCCATCGACATTTTGTCAGACATGATTGATGCACCAATAATGGACCCAAAAGAACTTGAAAAAGAAAGGCTTGTAATACTTGAGGAATTAGCAGGCATTGAAGATAGTCCTCCGGACATCGCAGCAATTTTATCTGATGAAACACTTTGGCCGGGACAACCGTTAGGACGCAACATTGGAGGGACCCCTGAAATATGTCGCAAATTATCGCACCAATCTGTCTGCGATTACTTCTCCAGCCAATATGTTCCTGAAAATATCGTGGTTTCTGTAGCAGGTCGCGTAGAACACGAATCAATTGTTGAAGAAATTGATCGTTGGCTCGGAGAAAAAAAGGCTCAGGAACCTGCACCCTACCGCCCAGTAGAACCACGTAATTCAACTCCCCGAATTCAAATTCACGAAAAAGATAGCGAACAAGCTCATCTCTGCATAGCTTTCCCCGGTTTTCCGCGAGGTAATCAAGACCGTTATAGTGCATCTCTTTTCAACTCTCTACTTGGGGAAGGAATGTCAAGCCGTTTGTTTTTAGAACTGCGTGAGGAACGTGCACTTGTTTATGACGTACATTCTTGGTTAGGGGAATACAAAGATACGGGTTCAATCACAATCTACGCAGGGTGTGAACCGGAATCTGCGAACCTTGTTGCTCAGCTTTGTCTAGAAGAGTTTGAAAAGCTGATCAATTCAATTGATGACGAGGAACTAACCAAAGGTAAACAAATGGTAAAAGGCCACATTCTTCTTTCGTCTGAAGATAGCCGTTCAGTTTCATCTTGGTTGGGAGCACAGGAATTACTATTGGGGGAAATTACGTCAATTGAAGACACCCTTAAAAAGATTGATATGGTCACAGTTGACGACATAAAAAAAATAGGAGAAAGGCTCTTTCAGCCAAATAAAGCCACTCTGGCGGCAGTCGGCCCTTTTACTAAAGATATTTTTAAGAACTTGGGATTATGAAAGAAAAAGTTCAAGCAATTTTTGGAAAACCTACGAAGAACATCTCTCCAGGGGGAACATTTTTAACGGTCCACATAATTCCGGTTTACGAGAGAAAATTGATAGCCTTTGATGTAATTGCACCAGAGGCAAAGGGGCAGTGGTTTCCATGGACAGTTCTAACCTTTGGGACCGAACCCTATGAAGCAGCTGCAAATTTAGTGGATGACTGGTGTAACGGATCTATCAAGCGACTTGAACTATGTGATGTTTTGACCTTCAAAACCTATGAAGGAGCTTGGCAAATTTCATTAGTTTTCCGTTCTGAATTAACTAAAATTCCACAGGGTGATGCTAAAAGGAAACCCCTAGTATTTGAAAAAGAAATTCCACCAGTAATAGATAAATTCAAAGCGGCTGACATTCAGCGATGGATGAATTTAAAAGACTCCAAAACAAATCAAATGATCTTCTGATACATCATTGGGGCATTACAAGAATGTTGGGTTCCTTCAATAAAATCCAATAAACTTCATAGGTACGAAGAGCACTGAAATCATTTAAAAATTTAGGAACATCAGGAACATAACTCAGCCAACTAGCATTGAGGTTTTCATACTTTCGTACTTGCAAATATGTGGTTTCTAGACTTTTCAGGGCTTCTTGTACAGGTAAAACAGATCCAGTGTATGTAAATACATTCCATCCTTTTTTCAAAGATACCGCGCGTGGTGATACTGCAGTCGAAACAGGCACAGCCACAAATTCAGGATTACTTATAACTAGCCAAAAAACATCGAACTTATTAATAGCCGTTTTATGAATATCTGGAGAAGGAACCTCTAAAAAATTTTTGGTGTTAACATCCCATTTTTGAATTTGCAGCAACTTTTGTGGAAACAGGGCTATAGCACTATCTAGAAAACTTGGCTCCCCAAGATATGTGTAAAGATTCCATCCAAACGTGAATTGTTGGACAAGCTCCGTTGGGACTGGTCTTACTAAGTCAATAGTTTCATCAATAATCGATAATTGTTCATTTAGACCTCCCCAGACAAAAGATTGTGTCAGAAGAATTCCATCGAGTAATAGCTCGATCTGATCACCGGGGTTACCACATGTGGCTAACTCTGCTGCAGCTAACACCTCTATGCTAAAAGTAGTAACCTCACCTTTTTCTATGGTTTGACTCACTCCGCAATAAGCACCATTTATACGAGCCGCAATTGACAAGTTAGGAGGTGCTTTATGCCAATCAATAGACACAGTCCCTTTTATACTAAAAGGGACTCGAGAAACAGCATCACCTATATCAACAATTCCAGAACCAGCCCAATTTCGTCCATGCACAGCATCTGTAACAGGCCTAGCAGCCACCCTTCCTATCCGAAGGTATTCTTCAAGAGTAAGATCNGGATTTCTCATTTTCATTAAGGCAAACATCCCTGTTACAAAGGGTGTAGCAAAACTTGTACCACTAGTAATGCGAACATATGGCGTGCTTAAGCCAATATCGCTACGGGCGGTACTCGCAATACCTTCAGAATATGCAGCAAAATCTACACCTGCCCCATATGCACTATAGGAAGGCCAAGTATCATCATTAGCTGCTGATGCAACCCCAATAACGTTACTAAAACGGGTGTATGCAGCAGGTAAACCTGGGCCACCAGAACCTCCATTACCTACTGCAGCAGTAATTATAATTTCGTCTTCAGCTGCCTCAAAGATCGCATTCCTTAGAATCGCAAGATCTGCCGAAGGATCATTAGGATTACTCGCTAAACTTAAATTGATAAGATCTGCACCCATTCGCCGGGCATAATCAATAGCTTGGGCAACATTAGACATATCTCCACCAGGAATCCCTTCATTCTCCTCAAGCCCACAATCCAAAACTTTGATAATCATTAGGCGAACATTCCACACAACCCCAGTGATTCCAGCATTATTATTCCCTGCTGCCCCAAGAACTCCCGCGACTAAAGTTCCATGTGAATGATGTTCCCCCCCACCATCGTCATCACTGATATCACCATTAGGAAGTATGTCGGTGTACCCGCACTGTTGACTTCGCTCCTCTGTAAGATTAATAAACCTACAGCCATTTTTATCATCAATACACCCATTGCCATCATCATCGATACCATTGTTATTATTATCATTGGGATTTTCCCAAAGCCTCCCAACAAATTCTTCATGGTTTAAATCAATCCCCGAATCGATAATAGCGATTACGATTTCCTCACTACCTGTTGCAAAATCCCATGCTTTTAATAAGCCCAATTTTTCAAGGTAAGAGGCTTGAACTGAGGCGTAAAAAGGATCATTTGGAACAGTTGCTGCCAAAACAGGTGCATCTAACTCGACAGATGTAACATTCGGTAACGATTGCAGCCACTTTTCATGCTCAGTCCGGTCAATGTTTTGTGGAACAGGAACTACTTTAAAATTACCGTCTTCGAAACCTACACTCATCCAAGCCTGCGGTAGGGTAAGTGAATTAGAGCCAGATCCTGACAACATAACAAAACCTACTAAACAAGAAAGAAAAACAACTACTTTGCAAAGAAAATAAAACATCAAGAAAAACTGCGGTTTTTAACGTTACTCCGTAAAGTATTAACTACAGAGAGATCTATACAATAAGAAACTTTTGCGCAAGATAGTAGTGACATTAACAAAAGGAGCACAGCATCAATGAGTGTAGGCGAGCATTACAACTCTGGGAAGGCAAAAATTACTCGTAGCCAGCGAAAAAAACCTAAACCCAAATCAGCGCCTAAACAAGTTGCCTATGGCATACATGCGTGCCAAGCTGCTCTAAATGCAGGTTATGTCCGTAATCTAATCTTTCAAGAAGATAACTCCAACAAACGAGTTATGTCGCTGATAGAAGAAGCAATTAATCAAGGTATACCTACGGAGAAAGGAAGCCTAAAACAATTAAATGCTTTGTCTGGAGAAGGTGTACATCAAGGTGTTTTGGTACGTTTAAAAAAAATACCTAGCTCAGACCTACGCTCACTTGTTAAGGATCTTTCGACAAACTCTTTCGCTTTCGTACTAGATAGCATAAACGACCCTCAAAACGTTGGAGCCGTACTGAGAGTAGCTGTAGCAATAAAAGCAGTTGCCGTTGTCTTGTCACAACGTAAAGGTGCCCTTCTTACCCCTGGAGTACATCGTGCCAGCGCCGGACTTAGCTTTTTTGCCCCAGTTACAGCTCCGGGAAATTTAGTCGGAGCTGTTAAGGACCTTAAATCCGCAGGTTTCTGGATAGTTGCAGCAAGCTCATCAAACGAAGCTCAGGATGCGACTAAATTTGATTGGCCTGAGAAAACTGCGTTAATACTAGGTAGTGAAGAGTCTGGAATCCGTCCACTTTTACTACGCGAAAGTGACTACCATATCCGCCTACCTATGGAACCAAAGGTGGAATCTTTAAATGTAGCAGTTGCCTCAGGAATATTGGCATATTTATGGAAGCAACGTTGGGGGTAAGGTTAAACCTTATAACTTAGACAGGGATCCAAGCAGTTCAATTGTAGCCTGCGCTGTTTTGCCGTGATCATTAAGAATCACTACAGAAGCCAACATTTCATCAACACCGTAACTAGGAAGGCTTTCAATCTTTTCTGCAACCTCGTTTTCATTACCCTGAACAACAAGGGCTTCACACATATCTCTAGAGAACTCACCATCCGCAGCTTCTGGAAACCCGGCATCCTGCCACATGCTTGAGTAAAAAGGTAAACGAGGATAAAAACCAAACTGGCCAGAAGCAGCATTCCACACTTCTTCCGGATCCTCACAAACAACCACAGGAACATGCGCTATTAACGCTGGTTTTTCACGAGACGCAGTCTTAGCCCCGTCAACCAATGCCGGTAAGGCAACTGATTTTAAATAGGGCAAAGGCGCTACCCAAGAAATACCTCCATCTGCAATTTCACCACATAAACGGAAAGCATTAGCACGCAATGCAGAGGCCATTACTTTAATTCCTGTCGGCCCTCCTGGAAGCTCTGCTTCCGCATGAAGCCTGTCACCATGAAAACTAACTTTTCCATCCTTCAAAAGAGCATTCAAGATAATTAGATATTCACGAAGGTGTTGTAACGGGCGCACAAACTCAAATCTATAAGTCATCTCCATCGCAGGCTTATGACTAGGACCAATTCCTAATTTAAGCCGCCCCGGGGCAAGTTGATCAACAACACTAGCCCCCTGGGCTAATGCAATTGGATGCCTTGGAAAAGTAGGGACAATAGATGTACCGAAATTAATTTCTTTTGTTTCTCTAGCAACTGCAGAAAAAACAGCCAGAGGGTCTGGGGCCGGACCACCACTAGTCATCCAAGCTGTTTGAATACCTACATCTTCCGCTTCAATAATTCTATCAATAAGTGTTGGCACGTCTTGAGCAAAGACATGCATTCCTATATCTAAATTTTTCAAAGCGACCTCACATTCGTACTAGCTAAATCTATCTTACTTATCTAACCAAGTCGCTCGAAAATAGTTGCAATGCCTTGACCTCCACCTATACACATACTTACCAAGCCATAACGTGCGCCAGTACGCTCCATCTCGTGCATAAGTTTAACCGTCAGAATATTTCCTGTTGCTCCAACCGGGTGACCTAACGCAATAGCACCTCCGTTAGGATTTGTTTTTTCAGGATCAAGAGATAATTCATTAGCACATGCACAAGCTACACTTGCAAAAGCTTCATTTAATTCAATAACATCCATCTGATCTAATGTCATATCTGCTTTTTCCAAAACCTTATTAACCGCAGGAATAGGACCACTACCCATAATGGACGGGTCTACGCCTGCTTCGGCCCGCGCAACTAAACGTAACCGAGCTTTCACCCCGAGAGCAGCAGCTTTTGTAGCACTCATTACTACTGTCGCGGAGGCGCCATCATTGATGCCGCTCGCATTACCAGGTGTGACCATCCCATCTTCTTTAAAGGCTGGCCTTAATTTAGACAGCTTCTCCACAGAACTATTTTGTGGGAATTCGTCTGTATCAAAAATATGTTCTTCTCGGCCCTTACGAACAGTTAGCGGAACTATTTGATCTTTAAAATAACCTTTCTCGATTGCATTAAGCGCACGCCGCTGGCTTTCAGCTGACAATTCATCTTGGGCAGCACGACTGATTTCAAATTCTTCTGCAAGTTTTTCTGCAGTTATACCCATATGGTAGCCTTCGAAAGGATCACTAAGCAGTTTCACAACTCCATCCTCTATTGTGTCGTGACCCAGGCGATAGCCACTTCTAGCCTTCCTTAAATAATATGGGAGTCGCGTCATGTTCTCTGCACCACCTGCAACTACCACCTCTGCATCTCCTGTTTCAATATATCTTGCAGCACTGTTAATTGCTTCAAGTCCAGAACCACATAAGCGATTAACGTTAACAGCCGGGGTTTCGATTTCTAATCCAGCTTTAATTGTAGACACACGTGATAAATAAGCATCCTCAGCAACCTGGCCAACTATTCCCATTATCACTTGATCCACTACCTCAGGTTCAATACCAGCTTGATTAACTGCTTCCTTAATAACAGTTGAGCCAAGATCAGAGGCAGGAGTATTGGCAAGAGAACCATTAAACCGTCCAATAGCTGTACGCACTCCACTAACAAGAACAACATCTTCCATAATTAAAATCCTTTTCTAACTTCTAAACCGCTTCATTGTAGCGTCCGCATGACATTCATGGGTATACAAGCTTAACAGGTATAAATATCTACTAATACGGTAAATTAATACAAAAAAATCAATTTTGTAACCTGATTGTTATGGAAAAGTCCCAATTTTCGCTTGTTCCATGGCCTTGAAGGGGTCACGATCAGATATACATAAAATCTTTTTTCGAAAGGTGGAGGAAAATGGCTTATAAAGCAGAATATATTTGGATAGATGGAACTGAACCGTCGCCAATGTTACGTTCAAAAACAAAAATCCTACCCGATGGTGCTGAAATTGGTGACTTAGAAGCAGCTCCAATCTGGGGATTCGATGGCTCGAGTACAAATCAAGCTCCAGGAGCAAACTCTGATTGTGTTCTACGGCCGGTTTTTTCGTGTGCAGACCCTATTAGAGGGGGAAACAATGTTTTAGTAATGTGTGAAGTCCTGTTACCAGATATGACCCCACACATTACAAACACTCGTGCTGCTTGTGCAGCTGTTGCTGAAGAATTCGCAAAAGAAGAAGCCTGGTTCGGAATAGAACAGGAATACACCCTATTTGAAAGTGATGGGGTACAGCCTTTAGGTTTTCCCGAAGGAGGTTTTCCTGAACCACAAGGTCCTTACTACTGTGGTGTAGGAAGTAATCATATCTTTGGTCGCGAAATTTCTGAGGCTCATGCGAGCGCTTGTATTGAGGCAGGTTTAGGTATTTCTGGTACTAATGCCGAGGTGATGCCCGGGCAATGGGAATACCAAATTGGCCCCTTAGGTCCGCTTGAAGTGTCAGACCAGCTATGGGTATCTCGTTGGCTTTTACATCGAATCGCAGAGGAGTTTGCTGTAGCTGTTTCGATCGACCCAAAACCTGTCAAAGGGGATTGGAATGGTGCAGGATGTCACACAAACTATTCAACCAAAGCCATGCGTGAATCTTATCAACCTGTTATTGATGCCTGTGAAGCACTCGGGAAAAATATTGAAGAACACATTGCAAACTATGGC
>JAKUNN010000004.1 GCA_022451885.1 Dehalococcoidia bacterium
AACAAAAAACCAAAATTGGTGAAGCACTTTATCCACTCCTTGTTAGAAATGAATTGGAAACAGAGAACTCTACGGTTACTAGGGCGTTAAAAAGAATTGAAGTTTTGCTTGAACAGTTATCTGAGATTGAGAGCGAAATCGAGGATCTTGTTAAGAGGGAGAATTAATACTATGCATAGGTGTTTGCGTTAAGAATTTATGTCGAACGTAAGTCGCCCGAGCTTGGAGATTGAAAAAAGTGTCTGGAGGTCAGGGGTAAAAGTTGTCGCAGGTATTGATGAAGTAGGGGTTGGATCATTGGCCGGTCCTGTTACTGCAGCTGCGGTTGCCTTAACTCCAGATGAAAAATATAGCTGGTTTACGACTGTAAATGATTCGAAGAAACTGTCTCCAGCTCGACGGAGTGTGCTCTCTAAAGAAATTTCGGAATCTGCAATTTTTTCTATAGGTTGGTCGTCTAGTGAGGAAGTTGATTTACTTGGAATTAGTGAGGCCCGTCGCAAAGCTTGTTTGCGTGCGCTTACTGATCTTAGCGTTTTTCCAGAAGGTGTTATTTCTGATGCGTTGGAGCTTCCTTGGCCGAATGTTAATTCTGTTGTACGGGCAGATTCAAAAAGTATTTCTGTTGCCGCTGCATCGATTATTGCAAAGGTTGCTCGTGATGCCTGGATGGTTGAAATTTGTGGTCGTTTACCGGGTTATGGATTTTGTAAGAACAAAGGATATTTGACTGCTCAGCATAAAGATGCCTTGATTCGTCGGGGACCTTCTAAAATCCATCGCCTCTCTTGGTCTCCAATTTCGACTTCATCCTCTTGATTTTGATGCGTTGAACGTTCTTCGTGCTAATATTTTGCTATGCCTATATATGAATTTAAGTGTGGTGATTGCAACAAAGTCACTAACTTTTTTACACGGAAGATTGATTTGGATGTCACTCCAAACTGTGAAAATTGTGGCAGTGCTAATTTAACGCGTTTGGTTTCCAGTTTTGGTCGCGCATACACCCGCGCAGATATTCTTGATATGTACGGAGATGCGTCAAATCCAAGCGATCCAGATGCTATACGTGATCCTCGTCAAATTGGCTCTTGGGTGGAGAAACGTTTTGATGAATATGGGGTGGATTTACCTGATAGTGCACGTGAGATGATTGATGCTGCTCGGGATGGTGAAATGCCAGGTCCTGTGAAAGATCTCTAGCTTGGCGTTGCCCCAAACTCAAATCAACGATACATTGCCGGCGGCCCATCTGAACGCTAGGTCGTATAACAGGTGTGAGTATGATATCTAAGATCGGTGCTTTTTAGGAGCAGTATTATGGAAATTTTAATTTTTGCTATCGTTGCTGGCGTAATTGCCTTGGCCTTTGCAGGCTTGCGTGTTTTTGCGGTTCTTCGAGAAGATGAAGGTGACGAGACTATGCGCGGTATAGCTCGTTCTATTCAGCTTGGAGCTGCGGCATTTCTTAAGCGTGAGTACATAGTACTTTCAGGCTTTGTCGCAGTTGTATTTGTCATAATTCTACTCTTTATAGATTTAGATATTTTAGATAAGAATCCATTACGTGGATTTGATAGTAATGCTCCTGCAACTGCAATTTCTTATTTGATTGGGGCTATTCTCTCGGCTGTTGCAGGGTATCTTGGTATGACTGTTGCGGTTCGTGCCAATGTTCGTACTGCAGCGAAAGCACGCGACGGCTTAAATGGAGCGCTTCGAGTTGCTTTTAATTCAGGAACAGTGATGGGTATGACTGTCGTAGGGCTCGGCATTCTTGGTTTAGCTCTCTTGTACCTGATTTGGCAAAATCCGATTCCTTTGGCTGGTTTTGCTTTTGGTGCATCGTCAATAGCACTTTTTGCTCGTGTTGGTGGTGGTATTTATACCAAGGCAGCTGATGTTGGGGCAGACCTAGTTGGCAAAGTAGAGGCTGGGATTCCTGAGGATGATCCGCGTAACCCCGCGACTATTGCTGATAATGTTGGAGATAATGTCGGAGATGTTGCTGGGATGGGGGCTGATCTTTTTGAGTCTTATGTGGGTTCCGTTGTCGCCACGATGTCGCTTGCTGCTATAGCAATTGTTGGTGCTACTGGTATTGGTGCAGGTTTCGGTGCATCTGACATTTTTCAAACCGGAGCAGATAATTTTAAGGGAGCTGCTGTTGTTTTGCCGCTTCTTGTTGCTGCTATAGGAATTATTTCTGCGATCGTAGCTTCCTTTTTCGTTCGTACTGGTGAAGACTCGAGCCAAGGTCGCTTGCTTTGGGCATTGCGTGCAGGAGTTTATGGGGCCTCTATTTTGGTACTTATAGGTGCTGCAATCGCTATTGCGGTGATGGGATTAAAGTGGGATTTATTCTGGGCAATTCTGATAGGCCTTACGGCTGGACAACTCATTGGTACA
The DNA here is from genome assembly GCA_022451885.1 of Dehalococcoidia bacterium. Lineage (GTDB taxonomy): Bacteria > Chloroflexota > Dehalococcoidia > Tepidiformales > Tepidiformaceae > JAKUNN01. The sequence goes on from JAKUNN010000004.1 coordinate 2,410, forward strand.
GTGACAGAAGGTTTTACGTCTACAGAAGGCTTTGCGATTGGACGTTTCCGTTATAGCCCAACTGTTAATTTAGCAAAACAGTCTGAGACTGGGGCAGGGCCAGTGTTAATCGGTGGCCTAAGTTTAGGTATGCTGTCCACAGCTATACCACTTGTCACTATTGTTGTTGCTATTGCTCTTGCCAATGAAGTTGCTGGTTTCTATGGTATTGCGCTTGCAGCTGTAGGTATGCTGGCTCCTTTAGGAGTGACTCTAGCGACCGATGCTTATGGGCCAGTTGCAGACAATGCGGGGGGAATTGCTGAGCAAGCATCTTTACCACCCGAGGTCCGAACTCGTACTGATGCATTAGATCAACTTGGGAATACTACTGCAGCTACAGGAAAAGGTTTTGCGATTGGTTCGGCAGCTCTTACAGCGCTCGCTCTTTTAGCAACTTATGCTTTTGTTACGAATATTACTACTCTCGATCTGTTGAACTGGGAAGTTATGATTGGCGTATTAATTGGTGCGTTGATGCCATTTGTATTTGCTGCCCTTTCAATGGGTGCTGTTGGTAGAGCAGCACAAGCGATGGTGGAAGAAGTCCGTCGTCAGTTCCGGGAAAAACCTGGAATTATGGACGGCACCGAAGAACCTGATCATGAAAGAGCTGTGAGTATTTCAACTGATGGTGCACTTCGGGAGATGGTTGTGCCCGGTCTGCTTGCAGTGGTTGTTCCAATTATAGTCGGGGCAGTCATTAGTGCTGAGAGCCTTGGTGGCCTGCTTGTTGGTTCTATTGCTGCTGGTGCTATGTTGGCAATTATGATGGCAAATGCTGGCGGTGCGTGGGATAACGCAAAGAAATATGTTGAAGAGGGTCATTTTGGTGGTAAGGGATCTGAAGCTCATAAAGCCGCAGTTGTTGGTGATACAGTTGGCGATCCTTTCAAGGACACTTCTGGTCCTAGTCTGAACATTCTTCTAAAATTAATGGCGATTGTTGCCGTTGTTTTTGGGCCACTCTTTGTCTAGATTTAGGGTTTGACAAAATAAATTTGGCTTGATATCTTTCTAGTGCTCCTTTATGGAGTTGCGCTTGGTGCTTTACGTACCACCTGCAGAATGTGTGTGAACACATCGGGGAACCCAATAATGGGGTGAATAGGGCTTAATGCCCTTAGGGCAACCTTCCGCCCGAATCCGACAGCTAACCTCGTATGCAGACGGAAGGCCTGGTGAGCAGGAAGCTCGCTTAGAGGTCTCGTCCTCCTTTGAAAAATGGAGTTTTTTTATTATGCCTGCTTTGCAAGAAGCGCCACCGGCAAACTGCCCTAAGTGCAGCGGTGCAATCGTTATCGAAAGAGATTGGCACGGAACTTATGGAAGTTGCATTATGTGTGGTTATGTACATGAAGTTTTAACTCGGCCGCCAGTTGATCTGGCAGCTGAAGAAGCGGCTATGCCTGTTCGGCAGCGTCGTCGTCAGCCGTCCCACGGTAAGTTGCGGCTATAGAGTTTTTCTAAATTTTTTCTGAGAAAGTTCGCTTTCCCTTTTTTAAAAGGTGTTTATTTACTGTAACAGTAGTAAACAAGCACCCTAATGCGAGTGGCCCCTAACCACAGGGGCTTTCCGCTTCCATCAAGGAGTTTTTGATGGCTTATGTACGTATGTCAATTGCTAGTCCAAGTGCAGGAAAAGCCGTAGAGGCTATCCAGCTTATGCACGAAATCAATAATCAGATCTCAGATATTAACGAGTGCATAAATACTTTTGTGATACAACCGCAAGATGAGGCTGGGGAAATTATACGAGTGGCTGTGTTTAGGGATTATGATTCGTCTGAGAATGAAAAGTATGTTGAGTCGATGGGTTTGTTTTCTAACGAGATGAATCGTTGCTTTGCGAAGAATCAGGAAGAAAAGGCATTTTTTAGCTAGTCGTGCTGGTTTTAGCAGCCTTAGTCAGCGGTTAAAGAACGTAGGGTGGGATTGATCAATCCAGGACGAAGCTAATCTTCCTTGGAAGGAAAATCCAATATCAAGTGGGAATTCCTGAAGGTATGGCCACTGCAAAGATATAACCCTTTCGCTAACAAAATTTGATGCTAGATGTAATTGCAGTAATTCGCGCTGTACATCAAAGCCAATTTCACGACGTTCTATTTGATTAGTAGTTACTCTTTGTTTTTCAATTAACCTATCAATTTTTTCATCACGTAAGGCAAAACTGTTTGCTGTACCAGTACTGTGGTAATAGGGATATAGCCAGTCATCTAACTCTGTCCATCCGTTATCAAAAGTAACGAACCAAGGAGCTTCACCAGAAAATAATCTTTGATATAAGTCTTGTTGCGTCACTGCAGAAACTTTAACTGGTAAGCCTAGGCTTTCATCTAATTGGGTTTGAATAATAGTTCCTAAGTTGAAGTCTTTTTCTAGTTTTTCAGTAATCAATAATTCCAAAGGCCCAAGGGAACCAATTGTCTGTCCGGTTTCATTTAAGTATGAGTTTAGTAGATTGTTTGCTTCGTTAATATCTACTTGCCGGCCTCCCGTTCCAGGTCTATGCCCTGCTATGTTTTGTAATTCCACTTGAGGAAGTGACCATCGTTCCACGGATGAACTTATCCAAGGATTTAATGTAGCTGAGCCTGCGAACATTGACTGAGACATTTCCCAGCGGTTTAAGGCAATTGATATTGCTCCCCTTAGTCTCTTATCGTTATATGGTTCCTTTGTTGAAAAAAATCTCATTCCATAGAATTGAGCTAAACCTTGTGCTGTTTCATGTAATTCAGGTATAGCTTCTCTGATTTGTTGAGCTTGGCGTAGCCCTAGAAGAGCTACGTCAAGAGTTTTGGTACGGAAGCTGGCCTCTATGTCATCCAGACTGAGTGGTTGTCTCGTAATAACCCCATTTAAGAATGGTCCATTTGTGCCATGCCAGTATGGTGCTTTTGAAACACTTGCAAAATCTTTTTCTTTCCACTCAACCCATTGAAAAGGCCCGGAACCAACTTGATTATTACTTTGGAAATTATGATATCGAACTTCTGGTGCGACTATTAAGGAGGAAGTATCGGCAAAACGTTCGAGCATCCCCACATGTGCTTCTTTAAGGCGGATCTTTAACGTTTGTTCATCTGGAGTTTCAATTGTGTCGATCAGAGACCAATGTGATTGGCGGATATAAGATGCATCGCCGTTGATCTGTCGTTCAATACTATGTTTAACATCTTGTGCTCGAACAGGTCGTCCATTTACTGGTGTACGATCGTGCCACTTGGCATCAGGGTTTATTTGAAAAACAAAAGTTTGTAAGTCGGGTTGTTCGGGCAAGGTTTTGGCTAGATCTGTTGTGAGAATACCAGCACCTTGATCGACGTAGTTTAGAAGCTTGCTATAGACCAAAGATTGTTGGTCGAGGATTTGTGTTGTTTTTGTGCGATGTGGGTCAAAAATCTCGTCGCTAAAAATATTACCTGTGCGCCTGAGTGTTTCTCCAAACTTGCTGTATGTCTCCCTTTCCCTCTTTTTTTCAGTAGTAGAAGTTGTTTTTTTAGGTGTACTAGTCTTAGTTGGTATTTGGGTTGTCTTAGCTGCTGGTGTAGTACTAGTAGTATTTAGGCACGCTATAGTTCCGATGCTCGCAGTGCTTAAACTGACTGCCGAAAGTTTTAAAAAAGATCTACGAGATGTTTTTTTTGAATTGAAAATCTTCCATTTTGGACTGCTACTTTGCATACTATCTTTTGCACGCTCTTATTTCTTTTAAGGAGGTTATCATGGCTCAAAAGCTTACGGACATACAAATTAAAGAAGGAATTGCTGAATTTAAGGATTGGTCTATTGAAGGTAATTCGATACGAAAGTCCTTTTTGTTAGAAGACCATATTATGGCGATGGGTTTTGTTAATAGAATTGCTATGGTTGCTGAAGTAATGAATCATCACCCTGAGATACAAATGGTCTATAACAAGGTTGAAATAACTTTAAGTACTCACGATGTAGGTGGTGTTACCGAGCTTGATCTAGAGTTGGCCCAAAAGATTGAAGCCTATTTTTAGCGAGCTAATTCAGTTACGTTTTGCCCTTTTTTTGCCTGCTGTATAAGTTGTATTTCTTGGTCTGTAAGGGCTTCGATCGATTTTTGCATCTCGTCTTTGAGTGGGAAAATATGCACCGCATCCCAACCACAAACATCTTCGCAAAGGCGGCATCCAGTGCATTTCTTTTCATCAACGGTACTTACACCAAAGAAGTCATCAACACGCTCATTGTATTCAAGACTCAGTGCATCAAATGGACAAATATTGATACAAAGTTCGCATCCAGAACCAATGCATTTTTCTTCGATCACAACTGCTTTGGGCCATTCTGTTTTCTTTAGGGCTTCGCAGGCATCATTTACGGCATCTAAAATTGCTTCTGGCGGGCATACTGTTCCGCAGGCACCACAGTCAATGCAAAGTGATGGATCTATGACATGCAATTCATTACGGTCCCCGCTAATTGCATTTGTGGGACAGCGCTTTGTACAAGCAGTACATCCTATACAGGTTTCTATAATACTGTAGGCCATTGGAAGAATATTAGAGCCCACTTCGGTACGCGGCAACTTTAACAATCACTTAAACTAGTTTTATGTCGAAATCTTTACCTGATCTTTGTATTGGTTTGGATGGTCCAAATGTGCGTCCCATAGGTATTGGTACGAATGCGTGGGGGGGAGTTCAGGCAGCGAATTCTATACCTACTAACTCGATCGCAGTTGTGAAAAGCGCTTTAGAATCCGGAGTTCGTTTTTTTGATACTGCCGAAATTTATAATCGTGGGCGTTCTGAACGTTTATTAGGAGAGGCAATTCGCTTTGTAGCCGATGATTTTCAGAATGAACTAGACGTTGTGGTTGCGACGAAATTTGCCCCTTTGCCGTATAGGATAACTAAAGGCTCTATTGTGAGGGCCTTGAATGGAAGTCGTGATCGCATTGGATTTAATAGGCCGATCGGACTGTATCAAATTCATTGGCCATACTCTGTACTTTCGACTAAAGCGCTGATGAGTACGCTGGCATCTGCTAAAAGGGATGGTTCAATTTTGCAGATAGGTGTCAGTAATTATAATGCCAAGCAGTTGCGTTATGCTCACAAGATTCTGCAAGACGAGGGGATAAAACTAGCTTCGAATCAAGTTAATTACAGCCTTATCAATCGTGCTCCAGAAGAAAATGGGGTTTTAGAGACTTGTCAAGAACTTGGACTCACACTCATCGCATACTTTCCTCTTGCTAGTGGTGCTTTAAGTGGAAAGTATCGTAGTGGTAAGAAAGCTTCAGGATTGCGAAGGTTTATGGCTCAGTTTAGGAATGCCAGTCAATTAGATCCTTTGTTATCAATGTTAGATGAGCTTGGTAAAATTCATGAACGTACACCAGCTCAAGTGGCACTTAATTGGCTTGCTAGACAAGAAAATGTGCTACCTATTCCAGGCGCTCGATATGAAGAGCAAGCACGTGAAAATTGTGAAGCCGTTTCATTTTATTTAGCTGATGACGAGGTTGATTCCTTGAGTCATTTAAGTCGTTCAATTGGAAGTATGGGCGGGATCATTTAAGTTAACCTTCGCGTTCATATTGGGTAAAAGTCTTTAGGCGCGTATACTCCCCCAAACAAACTATCGGAGGAATCTTATGAATTTCATTAAAGGTTTATTGCGACCGTCACAAGTTGCTAGTGCTCATTGTGATGGGCCGTGTGGTGTATATGACCCTGCATCTGCTCGTATAGCTGCAGAAGCTGTGTTGTCGATGGCAAAAAAACTCGTTGCACTTGAGGGTAACGATCTTGCAACAGAGAACACGCGTAGTCGCTATATAGCAATTAAGGAAGAACAAGCTCAAGTGGCCAAGACGGAGCTCTTGATTTTATGGACGGATTATTTCAAGCCTCCTCATTTAGAAGCTAATCCGGAAATCCACAATATTTTTTGGAATGCGGCAAAGCTATGTTCACAAAACAAGGTTGAAGTTAGTGTTGATGCTGCCCAAGCCTTAGTAGATACGTGTGAGCAAGTGCATAATATTTTCTGGGCTTCTAAAAGTCGCGATGATGTAAGTTTTTACACTGCTGGCTAAAGAGTAGTGTCTTGTTTAGAAAGAGAGCTGTGTGGTGGTACCGTACAGCTCTCTTTATGACCTTTTTAAGGAAACTCTTAAGGTTTAATTGTCTAAGTCGGTATGTGGTTTCAGGAAATAGTATGTTTCCTGTTTTGTGCTCTGCTGATTTCATTATGGTGGATAAGTGCTTCTATAAAAATCGATTACCTCAAGTAGGTGAAGTTGTTCTGGCCTTGGATCCGAGGAGTCACGATTTAGTTATTGTGAAACGTGTTTCAGCAGTATACCCGGATGGAACTATTGAGCTTTTAGGAGATAATACGGGTGAAAGTACAGATAGCCGGCTGTTTGGCCCAATTCCCAAGACCTTGATATTAGGTCGTGTGCGTATTTGTTATTGGCCGTTATCACGTTTTGGATACGTTAGGTAATTGTATCAAGTAATTGTTTGATAACTAGTTGATCGGTTGGGTAGCAAAGTTCAGGAATTTGTGAGAGATGGAACCACTCAAGCGCCGCTAGTTCGCCATCTAGTGCAGTTGCTTTTCCTTGGATACTTTCTCCTTTAAACCAAATACCAACCGACAGATGGTCAGGATCATGAAAATTTGAGTGGACAGCAACCACCTCCCCTGCTGTGGCTATGAGGCCAGTTTCCTCCCTTAATTCACGTTCTGCAGCCTCTCTAATTTCCTCTCCCCATTCAACTTTTCCGCAAGGGATGCACCATAAACCTTTGCCCCAGCCATGTGCACGTTTACCCAGCAATATCTGACCTTTTTGATCTATCACTATTATTGCGACACCGACAACAGGGAATTTTCTTTTAGACATTTGTTATAAGTTTTCTTGAATTTATACAAGACCCGAAGAATTGTAAGTTTATTTGTTGAAACTATTTCATTTAGATTTTCAGGTTCTTTATCTTCAGTTACTGAGTAGGTTCTCTTTAATTTGTACCATTTCGAGTGCTGCGTTTGCTGCTTCTGAACCAGAATTTCCTGATGTGCCGCCGGCTCGGGCCAAGGCTTGTTCAGTAGTTTTACATGTTAGTACACCAAAAATCACAGGTATTTGTGTGTCCAGGGCAACTTGTTGAATACCACCTGCAGCTTGTTCTGAAACATGCTTATAGTGGTCAGTCTCCCCAAGTATGACTGCGCCCAAACAAATCACGGCATCGAATTGGTTCGATGCCGTTGCCCAACGTGCTGCGGTTGGTATTTCAAATGAACCGGGGACCCAAGTGGTAGTAATGTTTTTTTCAGGTACCCCTTTTTCTATCAAGCATTGTTTTGCCCCATCCAAAAGTTTTTGGGTAACGAAGTTGTTCCATCGGGCGACAATGATTGCGAATTGAAGGGTTTTCGTTTCCTTAGTCATCACTGGTACCCATGTCTTGAGGGATCTCAGAATTTTCGAGTAAGTGTCCCATTCTTTCGCGCTTGGTACTCAAATATCCGACATTGAATTTATTGGGCGGAACTTCTAGTGGAACGCGCTCAACCACATCTATACCATAGCTATTCAGCCCACTTACTTTGATTGGGTTGTTTGTAAGTAGTCGTACTTTACTGATTCCTAAATCAAGTAATATCTGCATTGCAATTCCATAATCTCGGCTGTCTTCAGGGAAGCCTAGGGCAAGATTGGCTTCTACTGTGTCTAAGCCTGCATCTTGCAATTGGTAGGCTTTAAGTTTGTTGTGTAAGCCTATTCCTCGGCCCTCTTGTCGCAGATACAATAATACGCCTCCTTCTGTAGCGATTTTTTCCATAGAAAGGTTTTTTTGTTCGCCGCAATCGCAGCGCATTGATCCAAAAACATCACCCGTAAGACATTGATCGTGAACACGTACGAGGGTTGGTTTATCATCTTGGTGATCTACAGGTAAGTTAACGATAGCTACATGCTCTTCGGAGCTCTGATTTGCTTGATAGGCTACGATCTTCATTTCCCCATATGGAGTTGGCAGTTGAGTTTCTGCAATTTTTTGAACTGTTCTTTCTGTTTTCAGTCTATGTTTGATTAAGGTTTCAATGGTTAAAATTTTTAAGTCGTGTCTTCGAGCGAACTTTTTAAGCTCGGGCATTCGTGCCATTTCGCCATCTCCTTTCATGATTTCACAGATCACTGAAGCCTTTTTTAGCCCAGATAGCTGACAAAGATCGACACTTGCTTCAGTTTGTCCAGCACGTACTAAAACCCCACCCTCTCTCGCTCTTAAAGGGAACATGTGTCCTGGTTTCGCTAAATCTTCGGGTACCGTGTTCGGGTCTAGGAGTACTTCAACTGTTCTTGCTCGATCAGCGGCACTGATACCAGTTGAAACCCCGGTTCGTGCCTCGACAGAAACGGTGAACGGAGTTTCAAATTGGGAAGTATTATCACCGGGGTTAACCATCATCGGAATTTGGAGCTGTTTAACACGTTCATCTGCTAAAGCGATACAAATTAGTCCTCTGCCGTAGCGTGCCATGAAATTAATTGTTTCAGATGTGACAAATTCTGCAGCTATTGCCAGATCACCTTCGTTTTCACGGTCCTCGTCGTCAGTGATGATGACGAACTTGCCTTTTTTAAATTCTTCTATTGCTTCGTCTACAGTTGCAATGAAATTAGCGCTGGTTGAATCTTGGGCACTCATACATCTATTCCTGTTTCAGATTCCCGTAAAAACTGTTCCACATATCGACCAATAATATCAGTTTCTATATTGACTTTTGTTCCATGTTTTTGTTTTGCAAGTGTTGTTTGGCTTTGAGTGTATTGCACCAATGAAACGCTAAAACTTTCAGAATCTTTTGCGATTACAGTAAGACTTATTCCATCAATACAGACAGGTCCTTTAACAAGTATGTATCTAAGTAATGTTTGTTCAACACTTATTTTTACTATTAGCGCATCTTGTTCAGGTGTAATTGAATCTATTTTTCCGATCCCCTCTGTTACACCTCTGACTAGATGTCCGCTTAGCCGACTATTTGGCTGGACGCTACGTTCTAAATTCACTATGTCTCCGCCTTGCAGTTCACCTAGGGCAGAACGACGATATGTTTCAGGCATTATGTTGGCGGTAAAAGCATTGTTTTCAATAGTGGTGATAGTTAAATCTACCCCGTTAATAGCTATTGAATCACCCAGGCCTGAATCCTCAAGTATTTTTGGTGCACTAATATGAAGAACACCTTTACTGTTTTCAATCACTTTACCTAGTTCTTCAATTATTCCGGTAAACATCCCCTATACCTTGCGAAAGGGGTGGTGCTGATGTTGTATACATCAGATACAAGGTTGCCCTTGTTTATCTCTACCATCCGGACTATAACCGTCGGCCTCGGAATTTCGCCGAGTCAGTCCACTTAAGTGGAGTCGCGGGCTTTAACCGCCGGTGAGGAGTTCCACCTCGCCCCGAGAACGCTCTTACATCCTTAGCCTACATTGTTTACCTGTCAACCCGATTAGCCTTAGTTGTTCTCCCCCATAGAGTTGTTAAAACGTCGTAGGTTGTATATGCATCACCGAGTGCACTGTGTTCAGGCATACGACCGATATTGAGCCGGTCGGCTACATGCCCTAGGTTATATCGATCGATTTCTGGTCGTATTACCATTTTCCGGGCTATATCTTGTACATCGATCGCGAATTCAGAGAATGGCCACTTTTCATTTAATCGTCTATACGTCTCTGTTAAAAATAGTAAATCTTGTTTAATGCCCCATCCAGTGATGATTGTGTCTTTTCCAATTTTTGAAATTTTTTCAAATGCTTCTTCTAGAGAAATTGAATCCCTCCATTTTTTTGATGTATATGCCACAGTTGCGAGTGCTTCCAAGTTGCCTGTGCCAATGTGTAATGGACGGACTTTACTACCCCATGAAGATACTTCTGGGAACCCTGTTTCTGATTTCACGAGAATGCCACCAACATCTAGTACTTCATGTTCTCTCGGGTTTGGTCCACTCATCTCCAGATCAATCACAAGCAATTCTGCAGATAAATTTTGTATTTCTGATATCTTTTGGTTTTCGAAACTGCCGTCTGTGCCGATTCTTTTAAAACCGGGTTGTAAGAAGATTGACATTTCGTGCATTGTTTCTTTTACTTTCCGCGACCTATCTGACCGTTCATAATCAACAAGAATGAATACAAACCAATATTACTTTGCATATGGTTCAAATATGGATCCTACTCAAATGAGACAGCGATGTCCTGGTGCAACTCCGGTTGGGGTAGGACTACTGTCAGGTTTTCGCCTAACTTTTGATTACTGGAGCAAGAGGCGGAACTGTTATGTTGCGGATATTGTCTCGGACACATTAAGTTCCAGTCGGGTTTGGGGTGTTATGTGGTTTGTTGAAAATACTGATTTGTTAACACTTGACCGCTATGAAGGTGTTAAGAGTGGTGTGTATCGGCGTATCAAAGTAAACCCGTCGGTCTTTGGAATAAATATTGAGGCTTTTGCTTATCAAGTTAATAACCCGGGGGAAGATAAGGCACCTTCACTAGAGTATCTCTCACACCTTATTAGGGGTGCGGAGTCTTTTTCTTTGCCTAGTTTTTATCAGTCAGAATTGCAAAGTGCGATCACCGGAAAGTCTGAAAACTTTTAAATTGAGCTAGGACAAAAAAATTAGTCCACACATATTTGTGGAATATGTGTGGACATTTTGCAGGTAATTGTTTTTTTATTAACGCAGAGGCTTAATTTCGAATGGGAAAATCAGATAATTCTCCAGTTCATGATGCAACTATTCGGAGGTATAAACGTAACCTTCGTGAAGAGGTGGACGGTGTTGCTCTATATCAAATGTTAGGACGCTCAACAAAAGATCCTTCGTTACAAAAACTCTTTCAAAATTTAGAAGAGACTGAGTCCAAACATGTCGATTTATGGGTGAAGAAGTTAAGGGAGGCTGGCCAAGAAATTCCCAATTATGGTCCCTCTGTTCGTTCGCGAGTTATAGGTTTTATTGCTGCTAGGTTCGGTGTTGCTTCCGTGGCAACAATGGTTTCTAAGTTTGAAAGCAATGCTTTTACCATGTATGACGACCAGCCTGAAGCAGTTGCGGAGGGCCTTGAACAAGATGAACGTTCACATGCACGTCTCTTTCAGGTATTGGCAAGTGCTGAAAAACCCAATGTTTCCAACATCGCTTCACTTGAAGGGCGCCATAGGAGCTTTTCAGGTAATGCAATTAGGGCTGCTGTATTGGGCGCGAATGATGGACTAGTTGCAAACCTTAGCTGGGTGAGGGGGGTTGCAGGGGCAAGTAGCAATAATGCGGTAGTGGCCGTTGCAGGTTTAGCTGGATTACTTGCAGGTGCCATTAGCATGGCGCTGGGTGAGTGGATCAGTGTAAGGAGTAGTAGTGAGGCCTATGAAAGGCAAATCGCAATTGAAGCGGATGAACTCCTTGAATTCCCGGAAGAGGAGCGTCAGGAGTTGGTGATGATATATCAGTCAAAGGGCTTATCCGAAGAAGAGGCCTTAGTTGCTGCAGATCGCATACTCGAAAACCCCGATCTTGCGTTAGATACACTTGTCCGTGAAGAGCTTAACGTTAATGCGTCGGACTTAGGTAGCCCGTTCGTTGCTGCGATTAGTTCGTTTGTTCTTTTTGCAGTCGGAGCAGTTTTACCTGTCATTCCTTGGCTTATAACATCTGGTTCAATCGCTCTAGTAACTAGCATTATTTTAGGTGGTTGTGGGTTATTTATTTTAGGTTCGGCTGTAACGTTATGGACTGGTCTGAACCCTGTTTTTTCAGGTTTGAGAATGTTGTTTTTTGGCCTAGTGGCATCGGGTATTACTTACGGTATAGGTTCTGTCATAGGTATTTGGTTGGATATTGGATAAATAATCAGATTCCTTGACTGTCACTAACCCACTTGGGATACTCGTTATTCCTGGTGGCTAGAGCGAGGCGGAACCACCCGTTCCCATCCCGAACACGGAAGTGAAACGTCTCAGCGCTGACGATACTGCTTGGGTAACTAAGTGGGAAAATAGGCCGTTGCCAGGTTTTCTAATTAAGGAGTATCCAGAGAATTACTGTTCGTGCAGAATAGTTTTGGATCAATCAAGACTTTTCCGGTGCGCACCATTCATTGCGCTGTTACAATGTCTGCACAGCTTATATTTGTGTTGCGTTTAAAATATGACAGGTGGATTTTTGAACGTAATACGCTTGAAAGCTGATCAGTAAAGAAGCCAGAAAAAACATGTCTACCACACCAGATTCATCTACACCCTCACAAACAACCGAAAATGAAATGAATATGGAGGAGCTTCTTAACTCGGAAGCTTCAAAGTCCAGTCAATTGCGCAGGGGGGAGATTATTGAGGGTGTTGTTTTGGGTAAGTCCTCAGATGGTTTGATAGTCGACGTAGGTACGAAAATGGAGGCTGTTGTGCCTCAAGGGGAAATGTTGTCTTTGGGTGTGGGTGAAGAAAATACACTAAAGTCTGGCGATAAAATTACAGTGATGGTCCTCCAGCCTTTTTCTTCGGAAGGGCATGGTATTGTTTCGTTGGATCGTGCGCGGGGAGAAGAGGGGTGGCAATCTTTGGCTCAAAAACTTGAAAGCGGTGAATCTTTCATGGCACAAGTTGTAGGTCACAATAAGGGTGGCTTGTTAGCAAATGTAGAAGGGGTAAATGCTTTTATCCCGCTTTCGCAAGTTGAAAGTGTGAGACGAGATGCTGAGGATTCAGCATCGCAGCTTGCGGATTTTGTAGGAAAGGAATTGAGAACAAAGGTTATTGAAATTAACCGCAGGAAAAACCGGGCGATTTTATCTGAGCGTGCTGCAATGAGTGAGTGGAGGCAAGAACAGAAAGATCGGATCTTGAGTGTTTTGGAAGAAGGGCAAGTTCGGGACGGGACGGTTTCCTCGATTGCTGATTTCGGTGTTTTTGTTGATATTGGTGGTGCTGATGGATTAGCTCATGTTACGGAGTTATCTTGGGAGCGAAACAAGAAACCTAAGGAGCTTTTTAAAGTTGGTGATTCAGTTAAGGCATTTATCCTGAAGATTGAGCCGGAAACAAAGAAGATTTCACTTTCTTTAAAAAGAGCTAGTACCGGAGCTTGGGATGATGTGGTTGAACGGATGGTGATCGGTCAGATACTTATAGGCCGTGTTACAAAGCTTATGAAATTTGGAGCCTTTATTCATTTGGAAGGCCCTGTAGAGGGATTGGTACATATTTCTGAGGTAACAAATCGTCGAATACAGCACCCTCAAGATGTTTTGAAGGAAAATGATGTGGTGCCGGTAAAACTTGTCCGTATAGATAAAGAGAGGCATCGATTAGGGTTGTCTGTTCGACAAGCGCGTAATGATGCCGAGGCTATGGGGTTTGGGTTTGACCGGAACGGCGCATTGATAGATTGGCCTGATGATGTGCGAGCAGAATTTGATTTACCAAAGCGGGACGCAAGTAAAATTAGCGGTGAACTACAAACAGCAACAGAAAGTGCTATCCAAGAGGCAGTGTCCCGTGACCCAGAGCCCGTTTCTGCTTTTGCCCAAGCATTTGCAGATGCCCTTGAACAAGCTGATGTAGATGAGGATGAATCCTTAGATACACCTGTTTTGCAAGAGGAATTGGTGGGAGAATCTACCGATAGCATAGAGGATGAAGTGTCTGTGGAAGTACCAGATACTGAGTCTGAGGTTGTTCAAGAAGAAGTCGTTGAAGAAAAGGTAGTAGCTGTAGATCAAGAAGCGGACAAAGGGGAAAGTTCTGATGCCGGAGCGTGATCGATTTGATAAGTTTACTGAGCGAGCAAGGCGAGTTTTAACTCTAGCTCAAGAAGAGGCTCATCGTTTTAACCATAATTACATAGGAACTGAGCATATTCTTTTAGGCCTTGTCCGTGAAGGTGAAGGAGTAGCAGCGAAAGTTTTAGGTAATCTGGGGGTTGAGCTTAATAAGGTACGATCTGCCGTAGAATTTATTATCGGGCGTGGGGATCGAACTGTACTTGGTGAAATTGGTCTTACCCCAAGAGCTAAAAAGGTCATAGAGCTTGCCGTTGATGAAGCTCGAAGACTAAACCATTCGTACATAGGAACTGAGCATCTTCTTTTGGGTCTTGTCCGAGAGGGAGAAGGGATTGCAGCAGGGGTTTTGGAGAGTCTAGGCGTAAATATTGAAAGAGTTCGTGCTGAAACGACAAGAATCCTTAATCAATCTTCACCACAGCAGCAAGCAGGTACAGCTGCTTCGACAGGGGCCCGAAAAGCTAGCAGAACCCCGACTGCAGATCAGCTTGGTGTTGAGTTAACCGAAGCGGCACGGTCAGGTCAGTTAGATCCGATAGTAGGACGCACTACTGAGTTAGAACGGGTAGTACAGATTTTGTCTCGTAGAACAAAAAATAATCCTGTTTTGATAGGTGAACCTGGTGTTGGTAAAACAGCTATAGCTGAGTTACTTGCCCAACGAATAGTGAGTGGTGATGTACCGGAGACATTAACGGGTAAACGTCTGCTTACCTTGGACATAGGTTCTCTAGTAGCAGGAACGAAGTATCGGGGTGAATTTGAAGAACGATTAAAGAAGGTTTTAGAAGAATTGAAGGCGGCAGGCGATTGTATTCTTTTTGTGGATGAGTTGCACATGCTTGTTGGTGCGGGGGCAGCTGAAGGTGCTGTTGATGCAGCTAATATACTTAAGCCGACTCTTGCCCGTGGTGAATTGCAGTGCATAGGTGCGACCACACTTGATGAGTATCGCAAGCATATTGAAAAAGATGCCGCTCTAGAACGTAGGTTCCAGCCTATTGTTGTGGAGGAACCTACTTCTGAAGAGACTATAGAGATTTTAAAAGGTATACGTGGTCGTTATGAGGAGCATCATAATTTGCACATTAGTGATGGCGCCCTTAGTGCGGCAGCACATTTGTCGAGTCGCTATGTAAGTGATCGTTTTTTGCCAGATAAGGCCATTGATCTTATCGATGAAGCTTCGAGTCGTGTTCGTATTAGGAGAGCTGCTACTCCACCTTCTACGGAAGATGCTATGAAGGGTATTGAGAGGATTCAACGTGAGAAGGTAGCTGCAACTGAGGCTGAGCAGTTTGAGTATGCAGAGGAGTTAGGCAACCGAGAAGTGCGTTTGCGCGAAAAGATACTTGAAATGGGTGATTGGGCTCAAGAAGGTACTGGTGTTGCCACACCAACAGTCAGCGAAGGGGATATTTCAGAAGTTGTTGCAATGTGGACAGGCATTCCAGTTGCACGAGTAGCTAGTGAAGAAAGTGCTCGTTTGATTCGTATGGAAGAAGCCATCAAAGAACGTGTGGTGGGGCAAGATGAAGCAGTTGAATCGATTGCACGTGCTGTTAGGCGTGCGCGTGCAGGTCTCAAGGACCCGCGCCGGCCGATTGGCGTATTTTTGTTTTTGGGTCCAACCGGTGTGGGGAAAACTCATTTAGCCCGTGCTTTGGCTGAATTTATGTTTGATTCGCAGGACAACATGATAAAGCTTGATATGAGTGAGTTTGGTGAAAAACACACAGTAGCTCGCTTGATTGGTTCACCACCAGGATATGTAGGCTATGACGATGGTGGTCAATTAACTGATACGGTTCGCCGTAAGTCCTACTGTCTCATTTTGCTTGATGAAATTGAAAAGGCCCATCCTGAAGTATTTAACTTGCTTCTGCAGATTTTTGATGAGGGAAATCTTGCTGATGCGAAAGGTCGGAAAGTTGATTTCCGTAATACCATCGTGATCATGACTTCTAATGTTGGCTCAGACCTTATTAAGAGAGACTCCAATTTGGGCTTCTCTGTTACGAGTGATGAGGGCCAAAGCCATGAAGATGCTTATCAGCGAATGAAGGATAAAGTCTTAAATGAGCTAAAAAATGTCTTCCGACCTGAATTCCTAAATCGCATTGATAACACTGTAGTATTTCATGCCCTGACAAAAGAACATATTCGTAGGATCGTTGACCTCGAGCTGAGACAAACGGAACGTCGTCTTAGTATGCAGGGAATTACCTTGGAGATAACCGAGAGCGCGAAAGATTGGCTCGGTGAAAAAGGTTATGACCAAGTATTTGGCGCGAGACCATTACGGCGTGTGATCCAGGAGAACATTGAAGATCAACTAAGTGAGATGTTACTAACAAGTCGCTTTGTTGCTGGTGATAGTATTGTGATTAACGCGAATTCTGAAGACGGTCTTTCAATTGAATCTGCTGAGTCTGCCGAAGAGTCAACTCCTTCGGTAGCTGGATAGTGTAGTAACCCTTTCATTTTTGTGTTAAATTAGCCGAAAGTTGACGCTTTTAAGCAGTTACTTTATCCTTACCTTGGTGTACCTTGCCTCACGCTGTTTTTCTTTATCTTTGAAAAAACGAATATTATTTTAAGGAGTCGCGGAGCATGACTTCGACGAATGTAGCTCCGGATTCAGCTTCTGCTGCGTCCGCTGCAAATATCCCCCCATCAAATTTATACGGGAAGATCCCTGAAATTCTTGAGGTTCCTAACCTTATTGAATTACAACTCAAAAGTTTTAACTGGTTTTTAGAAACTGGCTTAAGAGAACTACTTGATGAAATTTCACCAATAAAAGATTTTAATGAGCAGAAAATGGATCTTCGTTTCTGTGATTATATTTTAGAAACACCCAAACATGACGAAGACGAATGTCGTGATAAGGATTTAACTTTTGCTGCTCCACTGAAGATTAATGTTGAACTTGAAATCAAGGAAACTGGAGAAATCAAGGAACAACAGCTTTTCTTCGGTGACTTTCCTTTGATGACGGAGCGAGGCACCTTTATTGTAAATGGTGCAGAGCGTGTTGTTGTTTCACAGTTAGTTAGGTCGCCTGGTGTTTATTACACTGCTGACCCAGATCCGCAAACTGGAAAAATTTTGGGCGCTGCTAAGTTAATTCCTAGCCGTGGAGCATGGCTAGAATTTGAGACGTCTAATCGTAATATTCTTTCAGTCAAAGTTGATCGCAAGCGTAAAATACCCGCGAGTATTTTAATTAGGACGATAGATGTTCCCGGAATATTACCTGGTGATTATGAAAATCCGGCTTTTGCTAAGTACTTTGAATTGCTAGAAGCAGAAGGTACAGGGAGTGGCAAGCGAAGTACGAGTTTAAATAGGGCAAGTCGGGAGATTGAAGAGTACTTGGGAACGACTGATAGGCTGATGGCTATTTTCAAGGAAGTTGATATAGAAGGTGAAGAGGCATTTTTACGAAGCACTATTGAGGTCGGTAAGGATAATACCGAGACTAAAAGGGAGGCGTTAATTGAGTTTTATCGGCGCATAAGACCTGGTGAGCCACCTACGCTTGAGAATGCTCGAAAGCTTATTGATGATCAGTTGTTCTTTAATCCGAGGCGTTATGACTTGGGTAAAGTTGGCCGTTACCAGTTCCATAATCGAATAAAGAATGATGCAGTAGATTATGAAGAGGCATTGGAGAATCGATGCTTACGTCCCGTAGACCTAATCAACCTTGTTGCTGAGCTTATAAATGTTAATGCTGGAAGGACAGGTACAGACGATATAGATCATTTGGGAAATCGGCGGATTCGTGCGGTAGGCGAACTCGTACAGCAACAATTCCGAGTAGGTTTGCTAAGAATGGAACGAGTTGTTCGTGAACGTATGACGATTACGGATCCGGCTGAGGCAACGCCGAGTGCACTAATCAACACGCGACCAGTTGTTGCTACAACAAAAGAATTCTTTGGTGGTAGTCAACTTTCGCAGTTTATGGATCAAACTAACCCTTTAGCAGAACTCACACATAAACGCCGGTTGAGCGCACTTGGCCCTGGGGGACTTTCACGTGATCGAGCTGGGTTTGATGTTCGTGATGTACACCATTCGCATTACGGCCGTATTTGTCCTATTGAAACTCCTGAAGGCCCGAACATTGGACTTATAGGTTCCTTGGCAACTTATGGTCGGCTTAATGATTATGGGTTTATTGAGACACCTTATCGTCGTGTTTTACGTGAGTTTTCTCCGGAAGATTCTGGAATGCGAGGAAATTATGTACGTGGGAAAATAAAAGATGAAAAAGGAAAGGTCGTTGCGGAGGATGGTGAGCAGATCACTGCTGCGCTTCAGAAAAAGTTAAAAAGTCTTGGAGGGTCAGTCCCAGTTCGCCCTCGTGCAAGCGATGATGTTGTGTATTTGGATGCTAAGAAAGAGGATGATTTTACAATAGGTCAAGCGAATGCCTTGCTTGATGATGATGGATTTTTCCTTGAAGAACGTGTCGAAGTACGGGATAACGCTGACTTCAAAATGGTTCCACCAGTTGAGATAGATTATTTGGATATTTCGCCAAAACAGATGGTTTCGGTTGCTTCCGCCTTAATTCCATTTCTTGAACATGATGATGCTAACAGGGCTTTGATGGGAGCAAACATGCAACGTCAAGCTGTTCCGTTGGTTCGTCCAGAGGCGCCTTTGGTTGGTACCGGTATGGAAGCTAGAACCGCAGTCGATAGTGGTCATGTTCGGGTGGCTAAAGGGGATGGCGAAGTTGTAGATGCTAATGGTTTGTCTATTACTCTAAAGTACGATGATAAAGAGCTTGGCTCAGAGGTAGTAAACCTAGATAAATTTAAAAGATCCAATCAAGGGACCTGTATAAATCAAAGGCCAATAGTGTTGCGTGGTGAGCGTGTATCTGCTGGTCAGGCCTTGGTGGATTCTTCCAGTACTAGTGGTGGTGAGCTTGCATTAGGGCAAAACGTTCTGTGTGCTTTTATGTCATGGGAAGGTTACAACTTTGAAGACGCGATAATCATTAGTCAAAATCTTGTGAGGGAAGATAAATTTACATCTATCCATATCGAAAAGCATGAAGTAGAGGCACGGGACACTAAGCTAGGTGAAGAGGAGATTACACGGGATATACCTAATGTAGGTGAAGAGGGCTTAGCAGACTTAGATGAGGAGGGAATTGTTCGAATCGGTGCAGAGGTGAGGGAAGGAGATCTTCTAGTTGGGAAGATTACTCCTAAGGGTGAGACCGAACTTAGTGCCGAGGAGAAATTATTACGTGCGATCTTTGGCGAAAAGGCCCGGGAAGTAAAAGATTCAAGTTTACGTTTGCCTCATGGTGAACGCGGTAAAGTTATTGGTGTCAGTGTTCTAACTCGTGAAGATACTGAGGGTCTTGCCGCTCAGGTAAACAAGCTTGTAAGAGTTAGTACGGCTCAGCGAAGAAAGATTGCTGAAGGTGATAAAATGGCTGGCCGTCATGGGAACAAGGGTGTGATTAGTCGTATTTTGCCGAGGGAAGATATGCCGTTTCTTCCTGACGGGACCCCGATTGATATTATTCTCAATCCTATTGGGGTTCCTAGTCGTATGAACATAGGTCAAGTTTTGGAAATGCATTTAGGCAGGGCTGCGGAGACTTTGGGATTCCGTGCCACTACACCTGTTTTTGATGGAGCTGATGACGGGGATTTAGATGATGCCCTTGCGCGGGCTTGGATTGCTTCTGAGTCTGGCGCGGTTTACTACGTCGATCCGAGATCTCATGACTTTGACTTGGATCATGCATGTCTTTGGGTGAAAGATATTGGGTACGATCCAACTAGTTGTTTTGGTGATCCGAAGAAGGGTATAAGTCCGGAAAAAGGTGCTGCAAAACGTGCCTGTCTTGAAATCTGGCTCGATCAGATAGGCCATGTTGTTGATAAAAAAGCTTCTATGGAAGCGCTTGAAGAAACAGTCCAAGAAGTTTACCGCGACACCGGTGCAACGCCTCCACTTTTTGGTAAGACACATTTGCGGGATGGTCGAACAGGTGATTATTTTGATCAACCTGTAGCAGTTGGGCAGATGTACATGTTAAAGCTTATCCATTTGGTTGAAGATAAAATTCATGCACGTAGCACAGGTCCTTATTCGCTGATTACACAGCAACCCTTGGGAGGAAAAGCACAGTTTGGTGGACAGCGTTTTGGTGAGATGGAAGTTTGGGCTTTGGAAGCGTATGGCGCGGCCCATATTTTGCAGGAATTACTAACTGTTAAATCTGACGATGTTGTAGGACGCGTTAAAACTTATGAAGCAATTGTTAAGGGTGAAGATGTGCTTGAACCTGGTGTACCAGAATCTTTCAAAGTTCTGGTAAAAGAATTGCAATCATTAGGTCTTTCTGTTGATGTTTCCAACGCTGAAGGGGCGATCTCCTTTGCTAGTGAAGCCGATAGTGAATCACCTGGTCGTTTAGGTATTAACCTGACTGGCTTTGAAGAAGAGGATATTTTTGATGTTGGAAGTTAATGATTTTAATCAAGTTCGTTTGGGCTTGGCCAGTCCGCAACAAGTACGTTCTTGGTCATATGGGGAAGTAACGAAACCAGAGACAATCAATTACAGGACTCTAAAGCCTGAAAAGGATGGCTTATTTTGTGAGAAAATCTTCGGACCCAGTAAAGATTTCGAGTGCGTATGCGGGAAATATAAGCGTGTCCGGTATCGCGGGATCGTTTGTGATAAATGTGGAGTTGAAGTAACTCGGGCAAAAGTGCGCCGTGAACGTATGGGGCATATTGAATTAGCTAGCCCAGTGAGCCATATTTGGTTTGTTAAAGGGACTCCCTCGAAGCTTAGTTTACTGTTAGATATCACTCCCCGAAACCTTGAGCGAGTACTTTATTTTGCTCAACACATGGTTCTTGAGGTGGATTCTGCGGCTCGTCAAAGATACCTTGATCAGCTTGAAGACTTACTTGACCGTGCCCTTGAAGAGCGACTTACTGAGGTTCAGCCTCAAGTAGAATTATATGAAACACGTTTAGAAAATGAAGGCCTAGAGTTAGAGTCTAAACTTGAAGAGAAAATCGCTACATTAGAATCTGAGCGACAAACGTCTAGGGATTTAATAGAGAATGACGTCAAAGAATCGCTTGATCTTGCCGAATCAAATTTAACTAAGTTGTCCCCACAAGAAATTTCCCTCTTTGATGAAGTGATTATTGAAGAAGGGGAAAAAATTACTAAAACTCTTCGGAACCGAGTGCGCAGTCGGGGAAAAAACCGTCTTGCAGATTTTGATAAAGAGACAAGGAAACTTATAAAAATTGAGAAAGAAGTTGCAAAAACAGCTGTTGAGGATGCTCGTGTAGCTATTGCAAGTACTTTGCATCCGTTACAGGAAAAGAAGCAAGAGATTGTTAACTCTGTAAAGCAGGAGTTTTTAGAGCGCCGAAAGGATTTGGAAGAAATTGTTGATCCAGTTGAGGAAGATAAAATCTTACTTTTGACAGATGCGCGCAGTCGTGAATTACAAGAATCTTTCCCAGGTGTTTTTAAGTGTGGTATGGGTGCAGAGGCTGTAATTAATGTTCTTGAGCGCCTGAATCTTGCGACACTGAGGGCTAAGTTAAAAAACGAGATTCAAATTGCTGCGGGGCAACGTCGTAAAAAAGCTACAAAACGACTTGAAGTAGTAGAAGATCTTATTGAATCTGGTAATCGTCCTGAGTGGATGATTTTCCGTATTCTTCCCGTCCTACCGCCAGAGCTTAGACCAATGGTACAGCTTGATGGAGGACGTTTTGCTACTAGTGATCTTAATGATTTGTATCGACGTGTTATTAACCGTAGCAATCGTTTAAAGCGTTTGCTTGAACTTGGTGCGCCTGAAATTATTGTCCGTAATGAGAAGCGTATGTTACAGGAAGCGGTGGATAGCCTAATTGATAATGGGAGGCGCGGTCGAGCGGTTGTTGGTAGTGGGAATCACAAGCTTAAGAGCCTGAGCGATATGCTTAAGGGGAAACATGGAAGGTTTAGACAAAATTTACTAGGTAAACGTGTTGATTATTCAGGACGTTCAGTAATTGTTGTAGGACCTGAGTTAAAGCTAGGCCAATGCGGCTTGCCTAAGCGTATGGCTTTAGAGTTGTTTAAACCTTTTGTTATGCATGCACTTGTGGCAAAGGGCTTGGCACACAACATTAAGAGTGCGAAGCGAGTAGTAGAGCGCGCTCGTCCAGAGGTTTGGGACGTACTTGATGAAGTTATTAAAGATCGGCCAGTTTTGTTAAATCGTGCTCCAACTTTGCATCGCCTAGGAATTCAGGCATTTCAGCCGGTTTTGATAGAGGGTTCTGCGGTTCAGTTACACCCATTGGTATGTTCAGCTTTTAACGCTGACTTTGATGGCGATCAAATGGCTGTACATGTTCCTTTAAGTCGAGAAGCTGTCGCAGAAGCAAAGCAAATTATGCTTTCAACTAACAATTTACTTTCTCCAGCAAGTGGGGATCCTACGGTGACACCAACCCTTGATATGGTGCTTGGGTGCTACTACATGACTGAGGCAGAAAAAAACGATAAGCCTGAGTCGGAATCTGATTTTCCTGCAGTGGGGATATTTAGTTCCTTCGATGAAGCTCGACTTGCTTCTGATCTTGGGCAAATCAGGCTACGGGAAGTTATAAAGGTACGAACTAATTCTTTGGTGACTGAAAGTATCTCAGGCCTTCCTGAGGAAATGCCTGAAGGTGATATTTCTCAGATAATTGAGACTACTGTTGGGCGAATTATCTTTAATTCTGTTTTGCCTGACCAGTTACCGTTCCAAAATGTCACGATGGATCGTCCTGCTCTACGAGAGATAGTTAGTCTCATCTATAGAGAGATAGGAAACGAAGCTACTGCCGACGTGGTGGATAAAATCAAGGATTTAGGATTTCATTACGCAACCTTCTCTGGTATCACCATTGCGATCCATGAGATTAAGGTTCCTGATGAAAAGAAAGAACTCGTTAGGGAAGCTGAGGATATTGTTACTGAGTACGATAGTCAGTACCAAATGGGTCTTATCACTGATGATGAACGTTATCAACATACAGTTGAAACATGGAGTGATATGACTCAAAAGATTGAAAAGGTCATCTCTGATTCTATGGCTGATTACGGCTCTATTAACTATATGGCTTCCTCTGGTACGAAGGGTAATATTACCCAAATCCGCCAAATGGCTGGTTTACGTGGTTTGATGACTGATCCAAGTGGGCGTGTGATTGAGCAACCCATACTTAAGTCATTTAGAGAGGGGTTGACGGTTCTCGAATATTTTATTTCGACGCACGGTGCTCGAAAAGGTCTTGCAGATACTGCTTTACGAACTGCTGATTCTGGGTATCTTACAAGGCGTCTAATCGATGTGGCCCAGGATGTCATTGTTACGAAAGAAGATTGTGGAACTGCAATAGGATTGTGGATAGAGCGTAGTGACGGGGATACTCCTGAGGAGTTCCGCGATCGATTGCTCGGACGTTTCGTTGCACAAACAATTGTAGATAGCGAGACAGGTGAAATAATTCTTGAGGAGCGCAACGAAATAGATGAACAAAATTCAGAACGAATTGTTGAGGCTTCTGTCGATGGCGTTTCAGTACTTTCTCCTATGTGCTGCGAAGCCGAGCGTGGGATTTGCCAGGTTTGTTATGGTAGGGATTTAGCACGGGGTAGTTTGGTAGAGCTAAATACTGCCGTAGGAATTATTGCTGCTCAGTCCATTGGTGAACCGGGAACACAGTTAACTATGCGTACTTTCCACACCGGAGGTGTTGCGGGAACAACCGATATTACAAGTGGTTTACCTAGAGTAGAGGAGCTTTTTGAAGCGAGATCACCGCGTGGGGAGGCTATAATTTGTGAAATCGACGGTAACGTTGAAGTCATAGAAGAAGATGGATTACGACTTGTTCGTGTGGCTAGTGTTGAGACTATTAGCGAAACATACGATATTCCAGAAGGTTCCGAGCTGTTAGTTAAGACCGGGGCGGAAATTTTGGGAGGAGACTTGATCGCGGCAGAAGAGGGGGCTGCAGATGAGGATGCTGGTAAGCTCGTCGGCTCAGTTACCTCTCGTATTCCTGGGCTTGTTAAGGTTCGGCGGGGTAAGAAAAAGGTTGATGTTGTTCACGAAGTTCGAGAAGAAAGGGAGTATATAATTCCAATCGCCTCACGTTTGCTTATTGAATCTGGACAGTTTATTGAGGCAGGTACTCAAATTACTGAAGGCGCTAGGAATCCACAAACGATCCTTGGTATTCAGGGCCGAGATATGGTGCGTGCCTATCTGGTGGATGAGGTCCAGAAAGTTTATCGAACACAGGGTGTAAAAATTAATGATAAACACATTGAAGTAATTACTCGTCAGTTATTACGACGTGTACGTGTAGATGATCCGGGCGATACCAGCCTACTTCCTGACGATCTTAAGGATCGCCGTGAATTTGATGAGGAAGTTCAGCGTGTCGTTGCTGAAGGTGGAGTTCCAGCTAGTGCACAGCCTGTTCTTTTAGGTGTAACAAAAGCATCTTTAAATACAGATTCATGGTTGGCGGCTGCATCTTTCCAAGAAACTACGCGTGTTTTAACTAATGCTTCTGTCGCCGGTAAGAAAGACAGTTTAGTTGGTCTTAAGGAGAATGTAATTATTGGGAAGTTGATCCCTGCTCGCGCTGAGATTGAAGTTACTCCGCGAGATCCGTATAGCCCAGATATGCCTGAATCTCTTTTCTTGGAAGAGGAATTTGAATTAGAAAACACCCTTGCTGAAAAGAGTGTGGGTACACCAGTATTTCTTGAAGACTTGCCGGATGGAGAATCACTTTCCGATTCTGGGAAAGTTGATGAAAGCTAAATAAATTTTATTATTTGTTGCTAGCAGTCTCTTCCATTAGCACTATTGCTGAAGCAGCTATGGCTGCCCCTTCTCCCACTGCATCTAAACCGTCATTACTTTTGGCCTTAATACTTACATCGTCAATTTCAATTGCGAGTATTCCTGCAATTTGACTGCGTATCGTTCCGATATAAGGTGCAAGTTTAGGTTTTTTTGCCTTAATGGTCGCATCGATATTGATGAGCTTGAGGCCTTTATCCTTAGCCAATTTGATTGCGGTTTCTAAAAAATAGCTACTACTCATATTTAGCCATTTTTCGTCATTGTCTGGGAAATGTGTGCCGATATCTCCCAGCGCAGCAGCTCCCAGAATTGCGTCTGTAATTGCGTGTAAAAGGACATCTGCATCACTGTGCCCTTTTAATTGAGGGCCTTCCTCGATTAAAATTCCTCCTAATAACAGTGGCTTGCCGTTTGTTGTACGGTGTATATCTTCGCCAAAACCTATACGCATCAATTGTTCGCTCTCTGTTCCCAAATAGTTCGGGCAATAATTAAGTCCATTGGTTGTGTAATTTTAATATTCTCTGAACTACCTTCTACTATATGTATTATCCCATTGCTTTTTTCAAGCATCGTAATATCGTCTGACACATCTATTTTCGTTGCTTCGGCTGAACTAAGCCAATCCGTTTTTCTAACCACTTGTGGTGTTTGAGCTGCTCTTAGGTCTTCACGATTTAAGTTTTCAATCACATCCTTTCCAGATATTCGTTTAATGCTGTCATTTAGCGTATTCGTTAGCACTGCAGCTGTGTTTCCTTTTGCTGCCTCTACACAATCTTCAATCATTTTGACTTCGACAAGAGGGCGCGCACCATCATGAATAACAACATATTGCGTTGATGTGGCTTTTAAACCTGCTTGAACACTATCCTGTCTTCTTTCACCGCCAGAAACAAAAAGCTTCTTTTTTGTAGATGCCGTATCAATGCATGTAGTTTTCATTTGTTCTAGTTGGTCAGGTGCGACAACGATAATTATTTGTGCGACTGATGGAGCTTTTGCTATAGCATCGATCGTTCTGACGATTACTGGACGGCCACATAAGTCTTCTAAGAGCTTGTTACTCCCATATCGTACAGATTGTCCTGCAGCTACTATTACTGCATCCACTAAATCTTTTGTAGCCATTTTTTGCTCCGGTCGTTACAAAAACAGTACCACTTGCATCCTTAGGTTCACCACTAACTCAACCATCGTTAGTATTGTTAGAGACATATGGTAGAAATTGAACAATTGCTTTCTAATGTAACGCGACCTGGCCGCTATAGCGGTGGTGAGTGGAACTCTGTTACGAAATCATGGAGTACTAACACCCATAGGGTTGCTCTTGCTTACCCTGATGTTTACGACATTGGTATGTCGAATATGGGACTTGGTATTTTGTACGATCTTTTAAATCAACAGGATGGTGTTCTATGTGAGCGTGTTTTTACACCTTGGTTAGATATGCAAACACAAATGCGTTCGCAAGATATACCTTTGTGGAGTTTAGAAAATAGACGACCTATCCGTGAGTTCGATATTTTAGGATTCACTTTGCAGTATGAGCTCACTTTTACAAATGTGTTGACGATGCTTGATTTAGCTAAGATTCCTATTTATTCAAAGGAACGCACCAATGAAGATCCGCTTGTAATTGCTGGTGGTAGTGCTGCATTCAATCCCGAACCGCTGGCTCCATTTATTGATGCCTTTGTTCTCGGTGAGGGTGAAGATGTCATTTTGGAGATTGCTGATTTGTTACGGGAATGGAAAAAATCAAGCACACCTCGCGAAGAGAGATTAAAAGATCTACTCCTTGTGCCCGGCGTTTATGTTCCTGCTTTTTATGATGCAAAATATAACGATGAAGGTCACTTTATTGGCCTTGAATCGTTACATCCTAGTGCGC
Organism: Dehalococcoidia bacterium; assembly: GCA_022451885.1. Lineage (GTDB taxonomy): Bacteria > Chloroflexota > Dehalococcoidia > Tepidiformales > Tepidiformaceae > JAKUNN01. The sequence continues at coordinate 29,143 of JAKUNN010000004.1, forward strand.
CTGAAAAAATTAAGCGTCGAGTAGTAGATGTTTTGCCACCTGCATTGACTCAGCCAATTGTTCCTTTTTTACAAACAGTACATGATCGTGCTGCTGTAGAAATTCAACGTGGCTGTACGCAAGGGTGTCGTTTTTGCCAAGCCGGGATGATCTATAGACCGACACGAGAACGAAGCCCTGAAGAGGTTGTTAAGGCTACGGAGTCGTTATTGAAGAATACAGGTTATGACGAGTTATCTTTGCTTTCCTTAAGTACAACGGACCATAGCCGCATAGTTCCGATGGTAGAGGCCTTAACAGCTAAATTTCCTGATTTAAAGATCAGTTTGCCTAGTACAAGAGTTGATAGCTTTTCTGTAGACGTTGCTAATGCAGTAGCAAAAGGAAAGAAACATACACTTACTCTAGCTCCTGAAGCTGGCAGTCAGCGTCTTCGAAATGCGATTAATAAGTTAGTGACTGAAGATGATCTTTTGGGTGCTGCAACTAATGCGTTTAGTCGTGGTTGGACAAGTATAAAGATGTATTACATGGTTGGGCTCCCGTCTGAAACGATTAGTGATGTTGAGGGGATTTTGGATATGGGGCTTCGAGTGAAGCAAATAGGCCGAGATTTAATTGGTAAGCGTGCGAAAGTCCGTGTTAGTACTAGTAACCATGTTCCGAAACCACATGCTCCATTTCAATGGGCAAGGCAGGAAACTGCAGATGAGCTTAGTCCTAAACATATTTTATTAAGAGATGGTTGTCGTAAGGCTGGGATTGAATTTTCCTGGAATGATCCTGCAGATTCATTTGTCGAGGCTGTTTTAAGCCGTGGGGATAGACGCGTTGCAGAAGCGGTTTTTCATGCATGGCGGCGTGGCGCGACATTTGATGCGTGGAGTGAGAGTTTTTCACCTAAGTTGTGGGATGGAGCATTTTCCGATGCTGAGCTTGATCCAAGTTGGTTCGCACATAGGGAGTGGGATACGTTTGAGCCGTTACCTTGGGATCATATAGAGAGTGGGGTTTCCAAAGCATATTTAAGGGGGCAATGGACGGATGTGTTCCGTGAGCACAATGTTGGCGACTGTCACCATGGTGGTTGTAATGTTTGTGGTCTTCAGAATGTTCCTGTCGCAGATTGTGTTAGCAAGCTCGGTGATCTGATAGCGGAGAAAAAGTCTAAGAAGTTCTCTGATCATGAGTTTCTCGAATTAGTTTGATATAAGGGGCACCAGTTTTTGAGTAGTATGAATGAGGATGCATTACTAGCACGAATTAGATCTGTAGTAGATGATTTTGTTTGGGCCTTACATGATTTATCTCCTGAGTTGCTACATTATCAACGTAAAGAGACTAATTCAGGATCCGATAATTGGTCTATCCATCAACATCTTTCTCATGTAGTAGATCTTGAGAAACAAGTTAGTCTACCCCTACTCAGATGGTTGGTTCTACCCGATATGCTTGAGCCTGCCCCATATAGTCGTAAGGAGTGGCTAGCGGATCGATATGATCAAAGTTTGCCATCACCTCATTTGATTGTTGAATTGAATCGAGTGCGTGAGGAAGAATTTGAAATTCTTACCGAAATCCCTCAAGAGAATTGGTATAACTTACGGGAAGCATCTGCATGGGGTCCTGTTACTTGTCAGTGGGTTGCAGAATTAATTTACAGACATAGCCTAGACCATTTGCATTGTATTATGGCTATCATTCAAGAACGCCACTTGGATGCAGTGATATCTAAAGAATCGTAGTTGGAGTCCTAATGTTTTTTCGTTCGATATTGTCAGTTGATATTTCATTAGAGGAAGAAGAATTTCAAATAGCTCACCAAAATGCTATTAGTGCTCAACCTGACGCAATCCTAATTTCTTTAACTCAGTCAGAAGTCGATATTAAAATTCAACGAGAGAGAGCTGAGCTTGTACTTTCTGCTACAAGTGAAGCCGGTATTTATACCATAGGCGTTCCTAATCACCCGCGCACAGGTTTACTGAGGTCTGATTTGAATACCATCGTCTCGAAGGATTTAAAAGCGATTTTTTTACCAGATATTGGTGAACCACAAGATATTCGAGATGCAGCTGTGTTATTGCGTGAATTTGAATTGGCGAGAGGCTTTGAGCCAGGAACAATTTCTCTTTTTCCAATAATTAGTAGTGCACGTGCACTTTTAAGAGCGTTTGAAATTGTGTCGGCAGCTCCACGTGTTGGGGGACTTATCCTTGATATTGATGGATATGCTCATGATGTACGTGCGCGTTTTGAACAACGAGGTTCTCGATTAGCATGGGCTCGAGGTAATGCGGTTGCAGTTGCGCGTGCCCTGATTAAATTGCCAATCGTGAAGGGTGATGATCTCGAATTAAGGGAGTTAGCAAATACGGGCTTCGAGGGAGTTATTTTTGAAGATCCTAAAATGGTTACAGTGGTAAATGATGTTTTTACTCCGACAGATACTGAGATTGAAGAGGCCCATGCTGTACGTAGAGCCTTTACTGAAAAGGATGAAAATGCTTTGGTTGCTCGTTTAGGTGGGAGTTTCATTGATGAGTATAAGGCACGCAAGGCTGAGCAAATTATCGATCCGATTCCCGGGGAAGATACCTAAGATATGTACTCCTTAGCCCATTGCTGAGCTGCTTGTTCTAAGAACAAGCTTGCTTTAGACATGGATTGCTCTTTGTCGATTGTACTGTCGGTAATCGTCCAAATATCCTTGTCTTTAGAAGCTGTTTCTCCAGTAAATATGATGCATGGCTTATTCTGTTCTTGGCACAGCTTCTTAATTCGACCAGTCGTTTTTCCGTTTGAAGACTGTTTGTCATATCGTCCTTCCCCCGTAATTACTATATCCGCTTTATGTAAGTGTTTTTCCAAGTTGATCGTGTGGGCTACAAAGTCGAAGCCGCTGCGGATCTCAGCACCTAAAAATGCGCTTAATCCAGCTGCTAGCCCTCCTGCTGCACCACCACCCTCAATTTTTGAAACATCTATACCTAACGAGGTTTTTACTATTTCCGCAAGATGCCTTAAACCTTCTTCAATAAATATAATTTGCTGAGATGTTGCACCTTTTTGAGGTCCGAAGATTGTTGCTGCGCCCATGGGACCTAAAAGAGGATTTTTAACATCACTTGCTACTTGGAAAGTTGTATTTTTTATTTCAAGCGAAGGCTGCCAGTTTATTTCAAATAGTTTGTGTAGCTCACTAATACCTGGCCCAATTGTATTCCCATCGCTATCGAGGAAATGTGCACCTAAAACTTTAGCCATGCCAATACCTCCGTCACTACTTGCGCTCCCGCCAAGGCCTATAATTATCTGTTCACTTTTTTCGTGCAGTGCAGCATTAATTAGATCACCGACGCCGGCTGATCCTGAAGTGATAGGATCTCTTTTAAGTGTGGGGATGAGTGCAAGGCCATTGGCTTTGGCTGCTTCTATTAGAACGATGTTTTTGTCGTTAAGCCTCAGATAGTTTGCGTAAATCATATCGCCTAACGGATTCTGTACCNGTACCGGGTGGGAGGTTGCGGGTATGTGTGTGCTAATCACATCTAGAAATCCAGGACCTCCATCAGACATCGGGAGAGTGTCGATCTCCCAGTTAGGNCAGNNTGTTTGGATTCCGCGATTGATTGCAGCTGTAACTTGTNGAGCAGTAAGGCTTTCTTTAAATTCCTGTGGTGCTATAAGCACACGCATTTAGAAGTCCTGATAGAACGACCAAGCTGCAATAAGAATAATAGCGATTACATATCCAAACGCTATTTTTCGAAGGAAGCTTACTGCTTTTGTGGCTCTTTCTGACTTAAATTTAACTGAAGCGATTATTAAAATAATTGCTATAACTACTAGGACAAGAAGCAGAGAGCTACGCATCGTTAATTATCAATCTCAATCTCTCGATGAGAAAAACACCAACCTTTAGAAGTTTTGATTAGATCATCACGGTACTTTCCCGTTATGAGTATTTTCCCACTGCCAGGTTGTACTAATTGTAAATAACAGCTTCCTCTGATATTTCCGGCTTCTTCACTAATGACAATATTCCCAACCCAGTGTCGATTTGAATCAACTGGTTTTTCTGCGTACTCGCGAATTTCTGCTAATCCAGTAAAAGTTCCCATTGGTGTTGCAAAAATAGCGTTGTCTGAAAAACAGGCTAACCAGCCTGCTACATCCCCAGAGTCACGAGTCTGGCAATATTTACCATACAACTCGTGAATATCTAATCTGTCTTCGGTTGAAAGGGTCATTTTTTTCTCTCTTTTTTCTTATGGTACTTGTTTCACGTAAGCTATGTAGTTTCTTTGCGAAATGCGTAAAGCGTACGGCCTTTAGCACATAGTGTTCCGTTATCGTCTTTGATATCAACTTCGATCATTGCTAGCATTTTCCCTCTTTTTACAACTTTTGCTTCGGCAAAAATGATTGGACTCAGCGCAGGCCGCAAATATGTAATATTGAGGTCTGCTGTACCTGCAGGTTGATAACCCTCTAAATCTTTTGTCTGTGTGTTAAAAAGAGCCGCAATTGTTGCGATATCTACAAGTGCAGCCATCACTCCACCATGAATTCCCCCGGCTACCCCTCCCTGAGTGGTGTCAGAAGACTTTAAAGAGATACGCGCATAGTCTGCTGACCTTTTTTCTAGTTTGACTCCTAAGGCTTTATGGAGAGGGATTTCTTCAAAGTATTGGTCTGTTAATTTCGGTATTTCTTCAACCACGCCAAGTACCTTGGTAAACAGAAGTTCTTTGCACCATTTAATCCCAAGTAGCCGTGCTTGGACGTGGGCCGTCCTTAGGTGTTGTTCCATAGTCATTGAAAGGGCCGTCGCGCCAGTCCAAAGCTGCCTTCAATCCTTTTTCACGAGCAATTTTCCCGAATTCTCCGCCGCCAGGCCGAACTGCAGACAATGCCTGAATATCTGCGCCTGCTGCAAGGGCAGTTCTAATACCCATGATTTCGTATGTGCGGTTTACCTGTCGTTTTGTCATTGTGAGCATTGGNCCATCGATATTNGCAATTCTTTCAGCAAATTTTTCAGTTGTTTCGCATAGTTTATCTACGGGGACTGCTTTGTTTGCCCAGCCAACTTCTACAGCCTCTAGGCCGGTTAAACTATCCCCTGTATAGAGTAGTTCCCTGACTTTTTTCTGATGCATTTGCCAGGGGTGATAAAGAATATCGACACTTGTCATAGCACGCACTGGTGGATATCCGATGATTGCATCCTCTGCAATGAACATAAGGTCACACATTGTTGCCAGCTCAGTTCCTCCAGCAAGGCAATATCCGTGAACCTGTGAAATTACAGGCTTGGTTAACTCCCAAATCTGCCAATATCCACTAAGTAAATGCTGCGGCCATTGTCCTTGGCCAGGATGTATAGGTCCTACATTAGGTAGACCACTACGTCGGTCTACATAATCCCTTTCGTCCTCTACTTGTGATATGCCTGAAAGGTCATATCCCGCGCTGAAAGCACGACCAGAACCTCGGATAATTATTACTTTTATATCATCATCATCTTCAAAATTTTTCAGAGCGTCGAAAACCTCTGCACGTAGGTTGTGGCTGAGTGCATTCATTTTTTCGGGACGGTTTAGTTGGATGATCGCATGGCGTTCTTTTTTTTCAGTTAAAATGTCCGCATATTTAGTCATATTTGAATCCTACACTGTTTGTTGGCATGTTTCTTTTTTCAGTTTTTCCAATTGCAAACGAGATTAATAAGTGTCCTTACAGCTTGCCCACTGGCTCCTTTTGTAACCCAGCCGTTATTCTTAGTGGCCATGTCGACGCCTGCTATATCTAAGTGAACCCAGGGGGTTTCGCCAACAAATTTTTCAAGAAATTTAGCAGCCGTAATACTACCTGCTGGGCGACCACCAACATTTTTTACATCGCTGACATCACTTTTTATTTGTTCTCCGTACTCTTCAAACATTGGCAATTCCCAGACTCGTTCACCCGATTCAGAGGCTGCGTCCGATATTTTTGCTAGTAAATCAGTATTGTTTCCCATCATTCCATAGCATTGGTCTCCCAGTGCTATGCTGATTGCTCCTGTAAGGGTCGCAATATCCACTATGTTGCGAGCACCCAATTCTTTTGCGTAGCAAATTCCATCAGCAAGTACAAGTCGACCTTCGGCATCTGTATTGAGAATTTCTATAGTTGTGCCATCCATTGCGGTTACAACATCACCAGGTTTTGTTGCATTACCGCCAGGCATATTTTCTGTACACGGTGCTATAGCAGTGACGTTAATCTCAGGCTTAATAGCTGAGATGGCTTCCATTGCCGCTATTACCGATGCTGCCCCTGTCATATCAGCTTTCATTGCTTCCATACCTGGTGCTGGCTTGATACTTATGCCGCCTGTGTCAAATGTTATTCCCTTGCCAACCAGGGCTAGGTCAAAACCGGGTTCCGCATCTTTCCCTCGATAAGTTAATCGAATAAGTTTTGGCGGTTGCACGCTGCCAGCTGCTACCGATAGCAGAGAGCCCATGCCTTTTGCTTCCATGGTTTCGCGATCCAAAACTTCTAGCTCAATGTTTTTGGACTCTGCAATTTTTTTTGCTCGTTCTACCAAATCTGAAGGAGTTAGATGGTTTGCTGGTTCGTTGGCTAGGTCCCGGGCCAAATTGGTTGCCTGCGCAAGAACGCACCCCTTTGTTGCAGCTTTTTGAATCTCTTCAATTTTTTCGCTGTCATTCTCTATAATTGTCAAACGTTCGATTAAGTTGTCAGGATCCTCCTTTGGTGTTTTATGGCGATCGAAGCGGTAGTTGCCTAAAACTACTCCTTCTACAAAAGCTTGTACCGAGTCTTGTAGTGATAAACCTGCAGTGCCAATACCGTGAGCAATTGTGGCGATATGTCGAATTTCTGCTCCTTGGCACGCTCTTATTAGATTTGCACCTAAATTTCGAATCTCTCTAGTGTTGAAATTTTCTTGTTCGCCTAGGCCTGCAATTATTACACGTGGTGATGGGATTTTTTCAAAGGTATGAAGGCGTGTAATTTCGCCTTTCTTCCCTTTCATGTCACCAAGTGTGATTATGTTGGAAATGCTATTGTCGAGCGCTTTGTCAATTGCCTTGGTTGCTCCGACAGGTTCCTTTATACCTTCAAAAAGGTTAACGATGATAAGGTCAGCATCAAATTCTGTGATATTGCCGTGTAGTACTTCAATTTCCATTGGTTGAATCCTTAGAAATATGTGTTAGTTTCTAGGTTGTAAATCTAAATTCGATTCGTACCTAGAAACGAACTTTAACAAAAAATGAATATAAAGAATTCTTTGCAAGAAACTTTTTTTAAATTATGGCATCTAACTCAGCGTTTTGGTGTACATGAGGCAATTGTTGTTATTGTTGCTTTTCTTATCTATTTCTATATTCGAGGTGCTGTTGTAGATCGCGCTGGGGAGGCTTTTGCAAATGCAATAGACATTATTAATGTCGAAAAGAATTTAGGATTTTATTGGGAATTGCAGATGCAATCCTGGATCCTAGATTCATTTTGGATGATTAAGGCTATGAATTGGATATATTTTTGGGGGCATATGCCATTGGTGGGTATTGCTGCAATCTATCTATGGATCCGGCATCGTACGTCTTATGGTTTAATTCGGAATGCGTTTCTTATTTCTGGTGCTATCGGAGTAATTATTTATGCGACGTATCCTGTTTCACCACCTAGGCTTATTCCTTTTGCAGGCTTTATAGATACGATGGCTGTTTTTGATCGTGTCGGATACAACGCACAAGAAACTCAGGCTTTTGTTAATCCGTTTGCGGCCGTTCCTAGCCTCCATTTTGGTTGGTCTATGCTAATAGGTGCCGTTGTTGCTTGGGTAGGCCGTAAGCATAGGCTACTGTTAATACTAGGCATCGTTTGGCCTATTGCTATGTTCTTTGCGGTGGTAGTAACTGGAAATCACTTTATTTTGGATGCAGTAGCCGGTGCTCTTGTTTGCATCATTGGCATTATCTTAGCGATTGGTCTTTATTGGGCGCGTCGATATTTTCTACAATTATTTTTCAACTCATGGCGATCGTATAGAGGTCGTACTGTTAATTGAGCCGTTTCCGTTATCCGTTTTAACCGCTAAGCTATAAAATCGTACTTAAAGGAATAGATATGCAAGATTCACAAACCATTATCGAAAAGATATGGAATAACCATTTGGTGCAGAGTACTGATGGCGGATCTGATTTACTTTATATAGATCTGCATTTAGTGCATGAAGTAACTTCACCGCAAGCATTTGAGTCAATGACACTTTCTGGCCGTAAAGTTAGACGTCCGGAACTTACAATTGCAACGGTGGATCATAATGTACCCACTGTTGGTCGTGATCAGCCTTGGGAAGATCCTCTTTCGGTACAGCAGGTTGAAACACTACGCCAGAACTGCAAAGAGTTTGGCATTCCTCTTTTTGATGTAGATGATTCTCGACAGGGAATCGTGCACGTAATTGGTCCTGAGCAAGGATTAACTCAGCCAGGCTTAACCATTGTTTGTGGAGATAGCCATACATCTACACATGGTGCGCTAGGTGCTCTTGCTTTTGGGATAGGTACTTCTGAAGTTGAGCATGTCCTTGCGACTCAAACACTTCCTCAGACTCGTCAGAAGACAATGGCAGTTGAAGTGAATGGAGAACTTTTGCCAGGTGTTGGTGCTAAGGATGTAATTTTAAACATAATTAACATGATCGGTGTAGGTGGTGGAGTTGGCTATATTATTGAGTACCAGGGTGAGGTTATTCGAGATCTTTCTATGGCCGGGCGTATGACTGTATGCAATATGACAATTGAAGCAGGTGCCAGGGCAGGGCTGATTGCTCCGGATGATGTCACCTTCAGTTTTCTTGAGGGAAGACCGTATGTGCCCAAAGGTTCCGATTGGGAAAAATCTCTTGATGATTGGCGTGCTCTCACAACTGATCCAGGTGCTCATTTTGATCAGACCTTTTCTCTCAAAGGTGAGGACATTGAACCATGTGTAACTTGGGGTACTAATCCGGCACAAAGTGTTCCAGTGAGTGGTAGCATTCCTGATCCTATGGATGCAACAACTACTGCTGAACGTGACCAAATTCAGCGCTCGCTCACGTATATGGATCTCTTGCCAGGTACTGCAATAGAAGACATTGCTCTTGATCGTATTTTTATTGGTTCTTGTACGAACTCTAGGATAGAGGACTTACGAGATGCAGCCCAAGTTGTCCAAGGAAAAACTGTTTCAAAGAATATACGTGCAATGGTAGTTCCAGGTTCTGGTCTTGTTAAAAACCAAGCTGAAGAAGAAGGCTTGGATCGAATCTTTACGGATGCGGGCTTCGAATGGCGTGATGCAGGTTGTTCAATGTGTTTGGGTATGAATCCAGACATTTTATTTCCTGGTGAGCGGTGTGCTTCAACATCAAATCGTAATTTTGAGGGTAGACAAGGTCCAGGAGGTCGCACTCATCTTGTTAGTCCACCTATGGCAGCAGCAGCAGCGCTTGCTGGTCATTTCGTAGATATTCGTACTTTGAGTTAGTTCAAAAGGAGAAATGTGATGCGGAAATTCGAAAATGTTATAGGAAATTGTCTTCCCCTGAATCGTGCTGATGTCGATACTGATCAGATTATTCCCGCAAAGTATCTGAAACGAATTGAACGAACTGGATTCGGTGAATTTCTTTTTGATACCTGGAAGAAGGATGCAGATTTTATTTTGAATGATTCACGGTATGCTTCTGCGTCTGTTCTCCTCGCAGGTTCTAACTTTGGATGCGGTTCTTCTCGTGAGCATGCTCCATGGGCTTTAGAAGATTATGGGTTTCGTGTTTTGATTGCCCCTTCCTTTGCAGATATTTTTTTGAATAATTGTGCAAAAATCGGTCTTTTGACTGTAGTGCTTTCACAGGAGGATATTGATTATCTTGTTGCGCGCTCTGAGGAACTGCCACAAAGTGAAGTAGTAGTGAATTTGGATGATCAAACCGTGGCAACTGCTGATGGTAGCTTTATCCGTCATTTTGATGTTGATCCGACAACAAAAAAGAATTTTTTGGAAGGGTTAGATTCTATAGGTCTTACATTAGAACTTGAAGGTAGTATTAGTGAATTTGAGCAAAAACGTTCTGAGTTGTATCCAAAAACGATAGATTAATTATGTGTAAAGATTCTGAATCAAGACGACCCTCATTATCAGATGCCCGAGCTAATTGGCGTCGAAGTAACGATCCATTTGCGAAAAAAATGATGCAGGTTTTGAGGAATACAATGATCAAAATTCGAACACGGAGTGATTGTTGTGGGAACGAAGGTCAGGTGGGATGCTGACTTGCAGATTAGTGCTCCGTTGGAGCACTAGTTGAAATGTGAAAAAGCATGAGCTATCCAAGTTTGGCGATTGTTGCTAGAAGTGTTGCTCCTCCAGAAAGTTTGTTACCGTGCGAATTTATTTTCCCTGATCCTTTGTTTGCCCCTCCGGATGGCCTTGTGGCTCAAGGGGGTAACCTCGATCCTGAGACCATTGTGGAAGCTTATCGAAGAGGCCTATTTCCATGGCCTCATGATGGCATTGATACTTTATGGTGGTCTCCAGACCCTCGCGCGGTTTTATTCGAATCGAGTCTTCACATCTCACGCAGATTTGCTCGTACGTTGAGGCAGCACCGTTTCCATATTACAGTTGATAATGCGTTTGAACGTGTAATTTCTTCTTGTGCAGATCGAGAGGGTGGTACGTGGATTACTCCAGCAATTATCGATGCATACATGACCTTATATAATCTTGGCTGGGCTCACTCAATAGAGGTATGGTCGCCAGAGAATGATTTAATTGGTGGTCTATATGGCTTGAGGGTTGGTGCATTATTTGGTGCTGAATCTATGTTCCATTTGCAGAGTGATGCTTCAAAAGTGGCGTTAGTAGCGTTGACACAATATGCTCAGGACTCTGGTATCAAGCTTATTGATGTGCAGGTTCAGAATGCACATTTGCGTTCAATGGGAATATGCGAAATTTCTCGGGAGAGTTATTGTAAGCTTGCCTATCAATTAACCAGCGAGGTTAATAGTTAATTTTTGTGAGGAGTTTTAATCTTTAGTCATGGCATTTTTTAATATTGCACTTGCACCAGGTGATGGTATAGGTCCTGAAGTATTTGAAGAAGCGTTAAAGGTTCTTCATTCGATCGAACGTTTGTATAGTCATGAATTTAGCTTGAAGGAAGTGCTCGTAGGTGGTGCTTCTATTGATGAAACTGGTGTTGCACTGACCGATGAAGTACTTGATACAGCAAGTACTTCCAATGCAGTTCTCTTTGGCGCTGTTGGTGGTCCGAAGTGGGATGACCCGAGTGCTTCTGTTAGACCAGAACAAGCCATCCTTGGATTGCGAAAGGGTTTGGGATTATTTGCGAACTTAAGACCAGTTAGAGTAAACCCTATTATGTTTGAAGATAGTGCTCTTAAACGTGAGGTCTTGGAAGGGACTGACTTAGTTGTTGTTCGCGAGCTTACAGGTGGTGTCTATTTTGGACGCCCTCAGAAACGGTGGACGAATTCAAGAGGTCGGCAGGCGGTGGATACAGTTAGATATAGTGAGAAAGAGTTCGAACGTATTTTGAGGGTTGGATTTGAGTTGGCACGATCTAGGCGAAAAAAGGTTACTAGTGTTGATAAAGCAAATATTTTAGAAACGAGTCGTCTTTGGCGAGAAATAGCTACTGAAATTTCTGAAGATTATCCTGATGTTGAAGTAGAACATTTGCTTGTCGATGCTTGTGCTATGCATCTTATACGACGCCCTGCCGACTTTGATGTCATTGTTACTGAAAACCTTTTTGGCGATATCCTCACAGATGAGGCATCTATGCTAGCAGGATCAATGGGGATGCTGCCCTCTGCAAGCCTTGGGAGGCGCAGGAAAAATGGAACAGGTTTAGGTTTGTATGAACCGATTCATGGCACTGCTCCTGATATAGTTGGGCAAGGTTTAGCTAACCCATTGGCAATGATTCTTAGCGTTGCATTGATGTTGCGTTATTCTCTCGGTCTTGAAAAAGAGGCGGAGGCAATAGAAGTTGCTGTCGAAAAGGTAATTGCTGACGGTTACCGAACTGCAGATATAGCTGGAGGGGTTCAGTCTAAGGTCATTTCAACGAGTCAGATGGGTACACTTGTTGATGAAAAAATTGAATTATCACAAAAAGAATAGTTAAAAAGTGTAGAATCTGTAAGCGGCTTTTTTAAAAGCGCATTAGATTTTCGTGATGTGAGGAGGATCTTATGACGAATAACCCGGAGATTTCGCTTGGTTTAGAAGGCATTAATATTGCGAGCACGAATTTATGTCGTATTGATGGTGTGGCAGGAGAACTTATTTATGCGGGGTATAACATCTATGACCTCGCCAAGAATGCTACTTTTGAAGAAGTTGCTTATTTACTTTGGAACCTAGATCTTCCCGATCAAGATCAATTGAAAGAAATTAAAGAAACTTTTCAGAGTGAACGTGTACTCAGTGAATTGAATCGGCATTTAATTCGTGAACTCGTGAATGGTAACGCGCGCCCGATGAGGGCATTAGAAATTTGTGTAATTGCTCTTGGTGCGCTGGATCAAAATTCAAGTGACTTTTCGCCAAGTAATTTAAAGGTGATTGCTACTCGTTTAGCAGCACGCATGCCTACGGTCGTTGCTGGATTTCATCGCGCGCGGCAAGGATTGGACTACATTCCTCCACGAGATGATCTTTCTCATGCAGCTAATTTCCTTTGGATGTTACTTGGGAAAGAGCCTTCTGAACTTGAAGCTCGTGTTTTTGATGTCGCTATGACTTTGCATGCAGAGCATGAAATGAATGCCTCTACGTTTTCGGCAATAGTTACAGCTTCTACCCAGAGTGATATGTATTCTGCGATTGCCTCTGCGGTCGGTACATTGAAAGGTCCGCTTCACGGTGGTGCGAATACAGCAGTTTATGAATTGTTGACGAAGATTGGCGATGAAGCATCTATAAAGCCATACATTGATGAGTTACTTGATCGCAAAGAAAGAGTGATGGGTATAGGGCATCGTATTTATCGAACAACTGATCCAAGAGCAGTTATTCTTGAAGCTCTTGGCGAAGAAGTTGCTGAAGAGTCAGAGGAACGATTTTATTTTGATCTCTCTCGAAAACTTCGTGATTATTTGGGTGAACGCTTGGCTGGTCGCCCTTTATATCCAAATGTCGACTTCTTCAGTGCGTCGGTTTATAACATGTTAGGTATTCCTTCTGATTTATATACCGCTATCTTTGCTATGGCACGTTCAGTGGGTTGGACAGCACATCTGATTGAACAATATGCCAACAATCGTTTAGTTAGACCAAATGCTGTTTATGTAGGTGAGGAAAGTAAGGATTTTATTCCGCTTGCTCAGCGTTAGTTGACGGAGCATTTAATTCCATTTCTTCGTAGCCTTCGTCACCCTCTTTTAGGCGTGCATCGTGCTCGAGTGCTTCGTTTTCTTCTCGGCGCTCTCGCTCCTCAGCGTTTTCGGATATCAAAACTCCATGTTCATCAGTTTCGAATTCTACATTTTGCAGATTATCTACTTGTGCGTAGATGGACCCTCCTAAAAACGATAGAGGTTTAAGGGAGTGATCTTTTAATTGCCAGTTTTCTGCATAAGCTTCTTCAATTGCTTGTACCTGTAGCACTTCACCAACGAATAAGGTGTGGTCTCCTATTGGAATTACGTCTCTCAGTCCGCATTCAACCCAAGCTAGGCAGTGTTCCAGAAGAGGAGCCTCTATCTTGAAAGATTTAAAGGTTTCTAATTGAGCTGCTTCTATTTTGTTTTCATCTTTACCGCTATAGCTCCCGAGGAAGGCTGTTTCTTTTAGAAGTCGTGGGCCAGGGATGTTTAATGCGAATTCTTCACTAAAACGAATCATGTCTGCGGTATGTCTTCCCGGATGTATTACACAACCTACAAATGGTGGCTCCATCGAAAGTGGAGCAGTCCAAGCTACGGGTGCTGCATTTGTTTCACCTCTCCAGTTGGTGGTGATAATTGCTACTGTACCGGGATTCAAAATTCGTCGTGCGTCTGTTGGATGGTAAAGGCGTCTATTCATGTTTGCACCGTTATATTGGAGTATATACAAATAAGGTGACTCAGAAGATTTTCAGTTAGATTCGGTGGCGTTTTTAATTGTGTTCATGTACCACTTTCTAACCTAAGAGCTAACCATTCAGGTAATTGGTTCTGGCGTATATGTTGCTGAGTCTTTTCTAGGTCGTATACGACTCGACGGAATTCGACTTCCCCTGTTACAAGGTCTGCAAGAGCATAGGAGGCACGTGGGTCTCCATCTCGCGGTTGTCCCACACTTCCGGGATTAAGACATACTTTAAGACCTTTTGGCTTCAGAATTATATTGTTTCCCAAAGGCCTATCGTTAGATATCCTCCCATACTCATCAAGGTTAGTAATTGTTGGCAGATGTGTGTGTCCGACTGCACTGAATCGATTTTTTTGAATAGAGAAATGATCCAAGATTGTATTTTTTTCTATCAGATATTCCCATAATGGTGCTCTTAATGATCCATGAGTAATTATCCAGCCATGTTGTTCATGAATTTGTGGTAATTTTTTTAGCCATTCACTATGTGAGTTATTGATTTGTGTAGCTGTCCAGTTGATAGCCAGTTTAGCGGCTGGATTAAAGTTTTCAGTATCAATAATCCCAACGGCTGCTGCATCGTGGTTACCTAGTACGCAGGTAGCATCTATTTCTCTTAATTTCTGTATGACTCCATTCGGCTCAGGCCCATAGCCAATGGTATCTCCTAGATTCCAAATTTCCATGATTTCGAATTGTTTCAAGTCGTCCAAAACTGCGTTGAGTGCTACTAGGTTAGAATGAATATCCGAGATGAATGCTACTTTTCCCATCGATTTAGTTTATCGTAAAAGGGTTTTTTTTCTTAGTAACTGGTCAGTGTGGTTTTAGCGATACATATGATAAAAACAGTGACTGATAATGAAGAAGAAACTCGTACGCTCGGGGAAAGGCTTGGAAAATTTTTAAAAGCTGGTGATGTTATCTTGTTGAGTGGTGAATTAGGTGCTGGGAAAACTCGTTTTGCTCAAGGTATTGCGAAAGGTCTGGGTTGCACTTCTAATGTTACTAGTCCTACATTCGTCTTGATTAATGAATATCCGGGGGATATAACTTTCTTTCACGCAGATCTCTATAGACTAGAAAAGGCAGATCTTGATGAAATTGGCCTTTGGGACAGTACAGAGATGGGCGTTTTAGTTGTTGAGTGGCCTGAACGTGCCGGGGATTCATTTCCGGAAAATGCATTACAATTGTCTCTAAGTTTTGGTTCGCGGACTAATGAACGTCTTATCGAGTTTTTTATTGATAGTGAGAGAGAGCAGGCAATTTTGGCATCAGGTGATTTTAAGTGACTGATGCAATTCTCGGCATTGATACTGTTTCAAAAGTTTGCTCTGTTGGTATATATATCAACGAACAAAAGTTTGATATTTGCACGAATGAATCCGAAAAATCGGATTTCTCAGTACTTGAATTAGCTGAAAGTGTTTTAAGTAAGGAACATTTGATTGTTGCAATTGTTGTAATTTCGGGACCAGGAACATATTCAGGTTTGCGTACTGGTCTTTCTACTACTTATGGGCTTGCACTAGGTCTTGATTGTCCGACAGCGGCAGTAACGACTTTTGAGGCTATTTCTGAGTCAGTCTCAGGGGAATTCGATAGAGCATTATTAGTGCATCCTTTAGGGAGGAAAAATTTTGCAGTCCAGCAATTGAGCGAGAAAAAATTAAAAGGTGAAGTTCAAATTGTTGATGCTGAAAGAATAGATAAATTTAAGGACGATGGGCAGATTCTAGTAGGTGAGGGTTGTTCTTTGTTTGGCGGGTACGAAGTTAGTTCAAGTGATCGTTTGGAAGCTGTGCTAAAAAACTTTGATGTTTCTCAGGCATCACATACAGTTGATCAAGCTTGGTATCTCACTGATCCAAAAATAACTAGCCCAAAGATTCCTTTTGCGACTAGCGCACAGCGTCCTTTGCCGCCACGATAGAGTTTATATGGAAAAAACTTTAGTTCTTATTAAGCCAGATGCAATGCAGCGTGGTCTTGCCGGTGAGGTTCTCTCTCGGCTAGAACGGCGAGGGTTGCGCATTATTGCGACGAAGTTTGTGCAAATCAGTGATGAATTAGCAAGGCAGCACTATTCCGAACACGAAGGTAAGCCCTTCTTCCCGGGGTTAGTAGATTACATAACCAGTTCACCAGTTCTTGCTGTAATTTTTGAAGGTACTAATGCTGTTTCAGCAGTGAGGGCAACTGTAGGATCGACGAATCCGGCCGAGGCAAACGCAGGCACTATTCGAGGAGATCTAGGAATTGAAACTGGTCGTAATCTTGTTCATGCAAGTGATAGTGTTGAAAGCGGTATCAGAGAGAGCAACATCTTTTTTGATCAGAGTGAGATATATTCTTGGAATCGTTCAATAGACGAGTGGGTTTTTGAGTAAGGTATTTGTTGCCTGTGTATTGCTCTTATCAGTTTGACATCTCGTGCTCTCTAAGCGAGCCTGTTTAGGAGGTATTTTTATGCGTGTGAATAATGTTAAAGCTAAGTGGAAGAATGGAGAGCCTGCATTTGGTGCATGGCTTGCGATACCATCCTCCTTTTCCGCAGAAATCATGGCTAACCAAGGGTTTGATTATATTTGTATTGATATGCAACACGGAATGATTGATTATCAAACTGCGGTTACGATGTTGCAAGCTATTAGTACGACTGATGCAACCCCTTTTGTCCGTGTACCTTGGAATGAGCCAGGAATTATTATGAAAATGCTTGATGCTGGTGCTATGGGTGTGGTTATTCCGATGGTGAACACAGTTGAAGAAGCAAGAGCAGCTGTTGGAGCATGTCGGTATGCACCAACAGGTTATCGTTCATTTGGCCCTGTCAGGGCTTCAATATATGCAGGAAGTGATTATTTTCAGAATGCTAATGATGAAGTCGCGTGTATACCAATGATAGAAACGACAACAGCACTTGAAAATCTTGACAATATTCTCAGTGTTTCCGGGATAGATGCCGTGTATGTTGGCCCTGCTGACTTAAGTATTACTCTTGGGCAAGCTCCTGCAATGGATAATGATGGTGCATTTGAGGAGGCGAGGTTAAATATTTCGGGATCATGCTCTACCCATAATGTTGTAGCTGGTATTCATGCGAATGCGGGACTCGCAGAAAAGCATGTAGCTGCTGGATTTAGGATGGTAACAATTTCTAGTGACCAAGGCGCAATGGCTTCAGCTGCTCGGCAAGATATCAAAGTTGTTTATGGATCATCCAAAGAGGGTGGGGGTCTTTCTTATCGCTGAGGGAAATAATCCTCATTTCCAATGGATCATTGAAGGTACACTCGCAATTGGTTCAAGGCCAGGATATGCTCCCGGTCTTGAGACGAATGTTCCACTTAGTGCAGTCAAGGAGTGGATAGATCAAGCACAGAATTTGGGAATTCGTTCGATCATCTGCCTCTTAGGGAATGATCAGCTGCCTCTTTATCATTCTGCTTTACCCAATGGTCTTATTCTCTATTACCAGGAGATGGGATTCAGTGTCGTCCATATTCCAACCAATGATGGTTTGACAGTACCCTTTACTGCCCAACAGCTTGATGAAACATGGGATGCTTTTTGTCAGCTTGCAGAGCCTGTTCTTGTTCATTGTAGTGCAGGTCATGATAGAACAGGACGTGTAATTAATGAGCTGCTTGCAAGAATTGAATAATTATCACGTGATAGCCATCTTTTAGGCATGTTTGGTTTTTATGTCGAAATATCCCTTTCACGTAAAATTTGAAGCATCAGGGATTCAAGGTCCTCAGTTGCTGGTTCTTCAGTCAATGCGTTTTCCACCCATCGTTTCGCATCGTATCGTGAGTAGCCTAGTGAAACTACAGCATCTTCAGCATCCTTTGAAAGCCGTTGTTTTCCGAGAGAAGTTAGATCAATAGGTAGCTCTTGATCACTATCTTGCATCGATGCTTCCGTTCGGACTTTACCTTTCAATGAGGCAATAATTTTATCTGCAGCTCTTCCTCCGATGCCAGGGAGTTTTGTTAGCATGCCCCTATTCTCTTCCTCAATAGCCCGGGCCATTGAGCTTACTGAGATAGTCAGTGCCTTAGCAGCTTTTGTAGGCCCTAATCCTTCAACACTCATTAATTTCCGGAAGAACACTCTCTCTCCACGTCTTATAAAACCAATTAGCATAGGGACTGGTGCGTTGGTTGTTGCATGATAAATAATGTGGAGCCCTAACTTTGCCTCATCTTCCCCTTCTGCTTGATCTACGATTGTCTGTATTTCTGGCCATAAAACTGCTGGTACCAGAACTTGATACCTGACTCCTGCGACTTCGAGCTCAACTGTGAGGTCACCAATATCAATACGTGCGACTGTCCCTGCAAGATGCGTAATCATATTTAGCTCCTATTGTAACGATAGCGTAGTACTCTTATCTTCGTGCCAGAACTACCTGAAGTTGAAACAATTCGTCGAGGTCTTTCACCGCTAATTATAGGTGAAGTCATTAAAGATGTTTTTATAGAAAAAGATACATTAGGTCTTCTAGCAGGGAGTCTTTCCCTTGATGATTTTAAAAATACTTTTATTGGTAGCCAGATTGAAGAGATTAGTCGACATGGCAAGTATTTAGTTTTTTCTCTGAACAATGGTTTTCTTTGGATTGTACATCTTCGCATGACTGGACAAATTGTTTGGACTGCAGCAGAAGATCCTCCATTGAATTATCAGCGTGCATATATATCTTTCGAGAGTGGCTACGATTTAAGGTGGGCAGATTTACGTAAATTTGGGACATGGCAAATAACTACGGATATTTTGGAATTACAGAAAAAACTTGGTCCGGAGCCCTTAGATGCGGAATTCTCAGTAGCTTATCTGCGGCAATTAATTAAAAACCGAACAACTCCAATTAAATCACTACTACTTGATCAGCATTTTGTTGCCGGATTAGGAAACATTTACGTCGATGAAGCTTTGTATCAAGCTCGAATACGTCCAGATACGCCATCGGGGCAACTCTCAACGCGTGCCATTACCAAACTACGAGAGTCTTGTTATTCAGTACTAGAACGTGCGATTGAATATGGGGGTGCTTCTTTTAGTGATTATGTTGATGCGTATGGTGACGAAGGAGCGGCTCATATGCATGTTCAAGTTTTCAGACGTGATGGAAAGGCTTGCTATCGATGTGGAACAATTATTCAAAAGATTCGTCTTGCAGGCCGAGGAACACATTTTTGTCCAAAATGTCAGCGCGCGTCACGACGACATGTTTCGTAGAATGTAGTAGATGGAAAAAGAGAACACCTTTCCAGTAGGGTTAGATGAGAAGCTATTTTTAGAATTGTGGTGTAATTCGTTGTTACCTAAGCCGCAGGTTATCGCGGACCTAATTCTGAAATCGTTTCCTTTTGCAATGCCATCTGACAGGCCCGCATTGGTTAGTGTGCTTGTAGTTCAGGTCGTCGAAGCGAGCTTGCGTCTGGTTGCGGTTAATAATGCTCTCGCTGATCGGTCAGAAAGTGTGGCGGTTAATCTGACCAAGTCATTACCTGGTCAATCTGATTGGGAGGAATTTGTGCAGTTTGCAGGAAACCTTGATCCTATTCAAGTACTTGCACATCTAAATGTTGGTGAGGAAGCGTTGCCAAGTGCTGAGTTGTTATGTTCCCAAAACGAATTTAGCGTTATTAGCCAGTTGATTTCTGTTGTAGATTCAGGGGATGTTGTGTTCATTCCTCAAAGGGATAATGCGAATGTCGTGTTTTCTTTAGATGGAAATATGATCTCTGTAAGTACCGATGAACTCGAAGTTGTGTCCTTGGCTGATTTAACAGCTAATTTATCTTTTATAGCAAAAGGGTTTCTTTTAGCGTATATGCAGGCACGTTCGGATGTTTATAAAAATGAGTAAGGGAGCCTTGTGTGAAAATATTTTCCGCCTTTGGATCTAAAGACGATATAACTGATGTACCTGGTCTAAAAGTTGGACATTCTACTGATTTTTCTGGAGTGACAGGTTGTACAGCGATTTTGTGCGAACAAGGTTCTATCGCGGCCGTAGATGTTCGGGGAGGTGCTCCTGCCACACATGAGTTTGGAGCTTTAGCTTCTCCATCTTTAGTACAACGGTGCCATGCAATTTTATTTACAGGAGGTTCGGCCTTTGGGCTTGAGGCTGCCAGTGGGGTTACCCGATTCCTAAGTGAAAACGATATTGGCTTTCAAACTCGTATTCGACCAGTACCAATTGTTCCAGCTGCAGCTATTTTTGACCTTGCTATTGGTTCTGCAGATTGCTATCCAAGTGTTATCCAGGGGTACGAGGCAGCACAAGTAGCCACAAATGATTTAGTTGAGCAGGGATGTGTCGGCGCAGGAACTGGTGCAACGATTGCTAAACTTGCTGGTGCTGAGCGTTGTTTAAAAGGAGGTCTCGGTTCATCCAGTTTAATCGGGCCTGAAGGTGTAATTGTCGGTTGCCTTGCGGTGACAAACGCAATTGGCAGTATTTACGAACCGCTTTCAGGTGAAGTTATTGCTGCGCCACGTGGTGAAGCAGGTCGATTTCTTTCCATTGAAGAATCATTGGCATTGCATACTGCTACTGTTGAAGCCAGTCGACAAAACACAACTTTAATTTGTGTAGCTACGAATGCTAGCCTTTCGCATTCGCAATTACAGCGCCTTACAATACATGCTCACGATGGTTTGTCTCGATCAATTTTCCCTGTTCATACAGCAGCGGATGGAGATATAGCTTTTGCCCTTTCTACTGAAGAAAAGGAACTTGAGGAAAAGCATTTACTTACGTTGGCCGTAATGACAACTCTGGTTGTTGAGCGTGCCATCGTTAAGAGTGTAAAACAAGCAAAGACGGTAGAGGATATCCCTTCTGTAGACGATTGGTTGAGTACACGTACTTGACATTTCCCCAGTTTCTTTTAAAGATTGAGTGCCGCCTATCTTATGGAAGGCGAGCTTTTTAAAGTGGTGATTCGCGGTCTAGCCTCCCTGGACAAAGGCCAGTACGGGCATGTGACTTTAGCGGTCAATTTCGTGTGTCGCCCAGGAATTGATTTTGCGTACTTTTCTTGCCGCTAAATTACATGGTGCTGTAGTAACTGAAGCGAACCTTGAATATGAAGGTTCTATAACTATTGATCCTCAATTGATGGATGAAGTGGGGATGTTGCCGTATGAACAGGTGGATGTTTTCGATATAACAAATGGTGCAAGATTCACTACTTATACGATTGAAGGCAATCCAGGTTCCCGAGAAATTTGTGTTAATGGTGCGGCGGCCCATCTTGTGGCCGAAGGTGATCGCATTATAGTGGTGGCTTATGTGAGTTTGTCCATGGAAGATGTAAAGCAACACAAGCCTAAAATTGTTTATTTGGATACAGCGAATCGAATTGTTCGTCGTGCTTCTGCTGAACGTCAGCGCACGAAAGCTGTTCTCTTGAATTAGGGGGAGATATGTCTAGAATTTCAATTCATAAACTGCGTGAGTGCAAGGATTCCGGGAAACGTTTTGCGATGTTGACAGCGTACGATTACCCAACTGCCCGTTTGGTTGAACAGGCTGGCGTACCGGTAATATTGGTGGGTGATTCTTTAGGTGCCACGGTCTTGGGATATGAGTCGACAGTTCCTGTAACTATGGAAGAAATGTTGCATCATACCCGTGCTGTTGTTAGGGCCACGAAGAAGTCAATAGTTGTTGCAGATATGCCCTTTCTCTCTTATCAAGCTAATGATGATATAGCTATTGAAAATGCTGGACAGTTTCTCAAAGCTGGCGCAACTGCAGTGAAACTAGAAGGTGGAAGACCTGTTGTTTCACTCGTTCATCGAATGGTCGAGGCTGGGATACCTGTTATGGGTCATTTGGGATTAACTCCCCAATCTGTGAATCAATTTGGGGGCCATAAAGTACAGGGGCGGACGCCCGCAGCGGCAGCTAGAATTCTTAATGATGCACAAGCTTTGGAAGATGCAGGCGTTTTTGCCTTGGTGTTAGAGACCGTTCCTGAGCAGCTTGCTTCCATGGTTACAAGTAGACTTTCAGTTCCTACTATAGGGATCGGAGCAGGTGTTAGCTGTGATGCTCAAGTGCAAGTTTTGCATGATATTTTGGGTATATATGATGATTCTCGCATTCTCCATCATTCTAAGCGTTACGTTAACCTTGGTGAGTCTATTCGTGGTGCTATCCGTGCGTATGCTGACGAGGTTGTGGAAGGCTCTTTCCCAACTTCAGAACATGCGTTTAGCATGGATGAAGATGTGCTCCATGAGCTGACGCAAGCCTCAGGTAGCATAGTTGAGTGATCTTGGTGGGGCCCCCAAATGTCTTCGTACTCCTACGGAGATGCATAGATGGCGTGATGAGAATCCTGTAAAGCTGGGGTTGGTGCCAACAATGGGGTATCTCCATGAAGGTCATTTATCCCTTATTCGCCGTTCATGTGTTGAAAATGTTAAGACAGTGGTGAGTATTTTTGTTAATCCAACACAATTTGGGATAGGTGAAGATTTAGCTGTGTATCCTCGTGATGAGGAGCGAGACTTAGCATTATTAACTGAGATGGGGGTAGATGCTGTTTATATTCCCTCATCAGATTCTATGTATCCTCCTGATTTTCAGACCTTTGTTTCTTTAGAAGGTTTAACTAGACATTTGGAAGGTGCTTCTCGGCCAAACCATTTTCGTGGTGTGGCTACCGTTGTAACTAAGCTGTTTTCTGTTGTCCATCCTGAACGGTCTTATTTTGGTAAAAAAGATGCTCAGCAATTACGGGTTATTCAAAGATTGGTTACAGATTTGAATATGCCGGTGGAAATTATTCCATGTGACACGGTACGTGAATCTGACGGTCTTGCCTTAAGTAGTCGTAATGTTCATTTATCGAGTGAGGAAAGAAAAGTGGCACCGTTGTTATATAAGTCATTACAGAAGGCACGCTCTCTTTTTGATAATGGTGAGCGCTGCGGAAACCTAATTCGTGATGCTGTGAGAGAAATTTTGAGTCAGGAATCATTGTTCGAGATCGATTATGTGAGTCTTACTGACGATCAAAGCCTAATAGAAATTGAGGGTTTGATAGAGCGGCCTGGATTAATTATGGTTGCAGTTAAGTTAGGCTCTGTGAGGCTTTTGGATAATATAGAACTAAGGTTTTAGGTACGGAAAAATTGAAGACTGACGATTTTGACTATTTTCTTCCCCCGGATCGAATTGCACAGTTTCCAGTGGAGCCTAGGGATAGCTCAAAGCTGCTTTATTTGAATGTGCCAAGTGATCAGTTACAACACAGTCATTTTTTTGACTTGCCTCAAATTTTGAACCCAGGCGATTTAGTTGTTTTAAATGATACACGTGTGATGGCTGCTCGATTTTTAGGTTTTCGTGAGAAAACTAATGGGGTGGGTGCAAAAGTCGAACTTTTACTTTTAAACCGTTTAGAAAAATCTCGCGAGTGGAGGGCTTTGATGCGTCCAGCGCGTATCGCACGGCCCGGTGTACGTTTGGTGTTAGAAGCAAAGGAAGGCCCCTTAGCAGCTACAGTTCTTTCACGAGAAGGTGATTATGTTTTTGTTCGTTTGGACAGAGATATTGATTTGAATAACGACGGATTGCTGCCTCTTCCTAGGTATATAAAAAATTATGTTGGTGAAAATGAACGTTATCAAACTGTTTATTCTCATCAACCTACTTCAGCTGCTGCGCCAACAGCAGGCCTGCATTTTACTCCAGAACTTATCGAAGAACTAAAGAGTAAAGGTGTACATTTTTCTAGTATTACGCTTGATGTTGGTGCGGCAACATTTCTTCCTGTTAGGGGGGATGATCCAAATAAACATGTTCTTGATGCTGAACATTTTGAACTCTCACCTAGCACTGCTGAAGCTCTAAATAATGCTCATCGTGATGGTCGTCGTATCGTGGCGGTAGGGACAACAGTGGTGCGAACTTTAGAGTTTGTTTTGCAAAAGGGTTGGCCAATAAAAGCGCAAGAAGGGCATAGTGATTTATTTATACTGCCTGGTCATAAATTTTTGGCGGTTAATGCTCTAATCACTAATTTTCACTTACCGCGTACTTCTTTAATGATGTTGGTGGCTGCATTTGTTGGTCGAGATCGACTTTTGGATGCTTATAGCGAGGCAATTAAGGAAAACTACCGATTTTATTCATTCGGAGATGCAATGTTTATAATTCCTGGTAATGGAGAGTCCTAGCTAGGCAGGCTCCAGCCAGTTTTATTTTTCTCAATGAGACCTTCCTTGGCTAGCGTTTCCAAATAGATAGCGGTGTTCTTTTTGTGGTTGCTTGGTAGTAAGCGACGGATTTCACTTGTTGTACGTGTAGGATTTGTTCTAAGGTGTTCTACTATTTGGCCCCGAGCATATCGGGTAGTTGATTCAAATGGTTGCGATTTTTTCTTAGATGTTTGTAAAGAGGGTTTACCACGTTCTAACCAATGGCAGTTGTTTTGCCAAGGGCACAAATCGCAAGAAGGGGAGCGTGATTGGCAAAGTAGTGCGCCAAGGTCCATAAGTGCCAAGTAATGTTTTCGGAAGTTTCGGCTCGGTTCTATTTCCTCGAGTTGTTTTTGAATTATCTTTCTCGTATCAGGAGATGAGTTTTGAAGACCAAAGAAAGCTCTAGCTATCACACGTGTGATGTTGGTATCTGCCGGATATGCCTTTTTGTTTGCTGAAAAACATCTGATTGCAGCTGCTGTGTATGGACCAATTCCTGGAAGCTCAAGCAAATTTTTTTCATCGATCGGAACTTTACTGTCGTACTGTGCTTCAATGTGCTGTGCTGTTCGATGTAAGTTAACCGAACGACGGTTATAACCGAGTCCTGACCATGCGTTAATTACTTCATTGAGTGGTGCTGAAGCAAGGGATTTGATATTTGGCCATTTCGTAATCCAATTTTCCCAGTGTGGTTTTACTCTTTCGACTTGAGTTTGTTGGAGCATAATTTCAGAAATCAAGATTTGATAAGAGTTTTCAGTTTTTCTCCAGGGAAGCTCATGTCTACCATTTTTTTTAAACCATAGGTAGAGGTCCTTCCTCATTTCACTTAACTTTTTTGGAGGAACAGAAGTATTTGAAGTCATTAGCTAGTTCGAGTATTACGTGCTGTTAAGTGTGGTGTCCACAAAAATTTATTGACTTCAGATAATTTTTTTAAGACTTATTTATTATTCGTCTCTGAATGCTGCGGAGAAGGACGTTCATAGCCGTATATTAGGCCATAAATAACTATGGCTGTTAAAGAAATTGCAGCTGCAATGCTGCCTGCCTGAAATGCCTGCGGCGCATCAAATGAGTCGATGATTGCTCCACCAATTGCTGGTCCGATTGCCAAGCCAAGTCCACTCAAAGCCACCATCAATCCAATTAATGTTCCGCGATGACTAGCTGGGGCTAAATCCATCATACCTGCGCTGAGAGAGGGGACTGAAAGGACGTATCCACAAAAGATAAAAGCAGTAAATGCTGATGCCATGATTGGGTCTCGTGTTGCGGCTACTATGAATCCTCCGGCGATAACAAACAGTTGACCTATGATGAGTGGAAGTGTTCGCCCTACACTATCTGCAAAATGTCCTGAAGGTATATATAAAGCAGCCCCTGCAGCTATGGATGGGAATAGGAGGAGGGTTAATGTTGAAAAAGAAACCTCTAGTTGATTCGTACCATATGCCCTGATTGCAGGGATCATAATGCTCACCCCAACCATTACTAGTAAAACAAGAGAACTCCAGAATATGAGTTTCTTAGATAATGTTGTTTTTAGCGATGGCCTTTTTTCTCGCTCTTCTTTCGGAATTATGCCGCCTCCACGATATGAAGGGATTCGGAAAATAGCTATTAGTAGTGCTGATGCAATTGCTACTATAGCTAATATAAAGAGCAGTGTTGCTATCTGATTTACTAAAAATGCTCCTATAAGTGCGCCAATTCCAAAACCCACTAGCTGCGCTACATTTAAAAAACCAACCGCTTTCCCTCTATCTGATGCTTCATAAAAGTCCGCACTTATTGCGTAAACTGCGGGCCATAAGAATGCCGTTGCTAGCCCAAATATTGCTGCGAAAACAAGATAAGCATGTGCATCCCAAAAGATTGCCATTAGAACTAAGCCAATTAGCATCAAAATGAACCCAAGTACCATTCCGAGTTTTCGTTCTATACGATCGCTTAGAGCACCTGCAAAAGGTTCAAAAATGAACCTTGACCCTCCGTAAATGGCCAACAAATAGCCAGTCCATGAATCTCTTGCCTCCAATTGTAGAGGTACAAATTCTTGGAAAATCGCAAATAACACTACGCCTAGAGCAATTTGTGCGAAAAGGACAGATGCGGCCAGGGGATATGGTGCCTGTCCGAGCCATGTTCTGATTATTTTTATCACCGTTGAACTTTAAGGCTTTATTTTCTAAGAAACACAAATATATAAAAACTTTCTCTTGTACTACGATAAATGTATGAGTAAACGTCTTGAAGAAAGTAAAACAACTTTTAGAGAAGCAATCAGTGGTACTGACGATAATGTTGATTTATTTGGTGCTGCTATGGTTATCAGTTCAATGGGTTTTTCCGATACCGAACCTTCATTTTATCTAAAAGAACTAGAGCAATTTTCCGATTCGGTTGAAAGCCAAATGCATTCGGCGATGTCAGCGAGAAAAATAGTTTCTTTGGTAAATACTGAATTGTTTGAAAACCAAGGTTTCCGGGGTAATAAAAATGATTATTACAATCCTGATAATTCGTATCTAAGTCGTGTCTTTGATCTGCGTTTGGGGATTCCAATTACGCTTTCAGTTATTTATATGGAGGTTGCACAACGTATTGGACTCGAATGTGATGGTATCGGGTTCCCGGCACATTTTCTTATTAGATGTGGAGGTGAGAAATCAGAATTGTACGTAGATGTTTTTAATGAGGGTAAATTAATGTCACGCCAAGACTTGTTTCTTCGCTTAAAAGAGCAAGGGTTTCTCGGTGATTCCGGTGAATCTTTTATTGCTGCAGTTACGCGACGGCAAATACTTCAGCGCATGCTTACTAATTTAAGAATTGCTCTCCGCCGTATTAATGATTTTGAACGTTGGCTTCCCGTGACAGAGTTACAATTGATCCTCGAGCCTTGGAATTCCGCTCTTTTTCTTGAGCGTGGGATGGTTCACTTTACCAACAGGGAATTTAAAAATTCTCTCAAGGATTTACAACAGTATATTGAAATAGAACCGGATAATTCTAACGAGGATGTTGTGCGAATAATTGAAGTATTAAAGAAGTACCAAGATGATTGATACTTTCGAGGTAACCAATAAAATACCTAGCTTGGGTATCTATATTCATATCCCGTTTTGTATAAAAAAGTGTGGGTATTGTGACTTCAATACCTATTCTGGATTGGACAATCTCAAATCGGATTATACAAATGCAGTAATTAAAGAAATCGAGGGTTGGGGCCAAAAGGCATCCCAATGCGTTGTGGACTCAATTTCTTTTGGTGGTGGTACTCCTGGTGAGATGCCCGCTGAACAATTGAGCTCGATACTTAATGCAGTTAAGAAAAGTTTTTTTGTTTTGGAGAACGCAGAAGTAACTTTAGAAGCTAATCCAGGTACTACCACCTCAAATTCCATGAAATCTTTTGTGAGTGCTGGGTTTACAAGAATTTCATTTGGTGCACAATCATTTTCGGATCGGAATCTTAAGTTCCTTGATCGTATTCATGCACCAGAGACCATATCTGCATCTTTGGATCTTGCGAAAATAGCAGGTTTCGGGAGTATCAATTTAGATCTTATGTATGGCTTGCGTGGGCAAACATTGGAGGCATGGGATCGTGATCTAAAAACCGCTTGTGAACTTAATCCCGATCACCTTTCCTTATACAATCTGACTGTGGAGGAGGGAACTCCTCTTTATGAGAGGGTGAAAAAGGGGGAAGTTACTTTGCCTAGTGACGATACTTCTGCTGATTTCTATGAACATGCAAGTAAAGAACTTTCAAACAGTGGTTATGTGCACTATGAACTCTCTAATTGGGCTAAACCAGGCCATGAATCGAAACATAATTATGGTTATTGGACTTGGAAACCATATCTTGGAGTAGGTGCAGGGGCACACGGTTTCTTAGAAGGATTTCGATTTGAAAATATTGCACATCCAGGTGCATATATAGACGCGTCACAAAAAGGATCGAGTCCTGAATCAGTAATTTTGAAAAGAGAATACCCTGGCCTTGACGTTTCTGTTGCTGATTGGATTACTACACATCTTCGGTTAATCAAGGGGTTTGAGGAAGGGGATTTCTATGAGGAGTTCGGCATAGAAATAGAAGTAATTGCAGGACAAATCCTTTTTGAACTTTGTGAAGCTGACATAATTGAGCGTTTTAATTCGGCGATTCAGTTAACCCCGCGTGGTAGGCTTTTGCATTCAGAAGTAGCCGTAAAGTTTCTTATTTATTTAAGCGGTCTCGATTTGGCTAAATATGCCGGGAAAGTGTAAGGCTAGGAAATAATGTATGTCATAGGTACCGCAGGGCATGTGGATCATGGGAAAAGTACATTGGTGAAAGCTCTTACTGGTATTGAGCCAGATCGTTTGCGTGAAGAAAAGGTTCGTGGTTTAACGATTGACTTGGGTTTTGCTTGGATGGAACTTCCTTCAGGCCGTTCTATTAGCATTGTTGATGTCCCTGGACATGAACGTTTTATAAAAAATATGTTAGCTGGCGCTGGTGGTGTGGATTTAGCTCTTGTAATTGTTGCTGCAGACGAAGGACCGATGCCGCAGACCATTGAACATTTACAGATTTTGGAACTACTTGATATTCCAGATGTGATTATTGTGATAACTAAGTGTGCACTTGTCGAAAGAGAGTTCGTTGATTTAATTCAAGAAGAGACTTCTGAAATTTTGAAAGAAACTCGTTTTAAGAATGCTTCGATAACGAGAGTTGATGCATTAACTTCTGACGGTTTACTTGATTTGTGTCATGCAATTGATCGCGCGTTAGACAATATTCCTCCGAAGCGTGACTTTGAACGTCCACGTCTCCCAATAGATCGTGCATTTACTATCAAAGGTTTTGGTGCTGTAGTGACCGGCACACTTTTGGACGGACCTTTATTTCTTGGGCAAGATGTTCATATTCAACCCGGTGGGTTGAACGGACGTATACGTGGTTTGCAGAGACATGCAACAAGTGTTGAAAAGCTTGAACCAGGCACAAGGGCTGCAGTTAATTTGAGTGGAATTCGTACTGAGCAATTACAACGAGGTATGGTTTTATCTACACCTAATACGATGGTTCCTGCACATAGTCTGGACGTTTTACTGAAGGGGTCTTCGACCTTGAAACATCCTATTCAAAATAATGCAGTTCTCACTTTTTTATCTGCTACTTCAGAAACTCAAGTGAAGGTTCGGTTATTAGATAAGGATACTTTGGAAGCAGGTGATTCTGTTTTTGCACAACTTGTTTTGGATAAAGATGTTGCTGTACTCGTGCGTGATCATTGTATTTTGAGAACTCCTAACGATACTGTCGCTGGTGGACCGATTGTTACAATTAATCCCCGTAAATATCGGCGTCACGATTCCTCGGTGATAGAAGTTCTTAGACACACTTTGGAGGGGAGCGATGAAGGACGTTTAATCAGTGCAGTCGCTTTTGAACCTTACCCAAAAGACAAGATTGCTTCTTTGTTGGGTGTGAGTGAAAGCACTGCTTTTTTGGCGATTGAAAACTGTGTTAAAAATTCTGAAGTTACGGAATATAAAGGTTTTCTTTATGGCTCTACTTGGGTCAAGGAAGCTGTTAAATCAATTCATGATGCGATGCAGAATTATTTTTTAAACCACCCGCTAAAGCGAAGTGCGCCAAGAAATTATGTGCAAAGTGATGTGGCAATTTTAGGTGGCCACTTTGATTTTGCCATAGAGTGTGCTGTTGCCGAAGGTATTCTCGAGATATCTGATAGTCACAGGAGTGGTGAATTGATGTTACCGGATCGTATCGTTTCTTTAACAGATAGGCAGAAGGAAGCAAGTGAGGAGTTTCTTACTATTTTACGCGAGGGTTCAATGAGTCCTCCTACTGGTATCGTGATTGAGGATGAATTGCTTGCGTGGCTTATTGAAGGAGATGTGATTGTGGATACAGGATCAGGCATTTATTACGACCGAGTTGTGTTTGGCAAAATAGAGAAAGAAATTAAAGAATATATTTTAGAAAATGGTTCGGCCAGTCTTGCTGAAGTTCGAGATTTATTAGGTATCAGTCGTAAATATGCACAGGCCTTGTTAGAGCACCTAGATGTTTTGCAGATAACTAGGCGTACAGGAGATGTACGCATCCTACGTTAAACGGATACAGATTAACTGTTTGCCGGTGTGCCTTTTAGTTCTGTTCTGATCTTCCTATAAAACTTGGAAAGATCTTTTTGTTCCCAAGCGACAAGAATTTGTGCTGCAAGTCCAATACTGCTGTAAGTTCCCACAACAACGCCAGCAAGCATTACTAAAAGGAAAACATTTATTGTCGATCCCCCAATTAAGAACATAGCTATTATCGTTAATAGGGTTACGAACGATGTATTAATAGAACGGACTAGAGATTCTGTCAGGCTAACGTCTATAACGGTTGCAAAGGGAGTATTGGGACTTCTTGTTAATACGTCACGTACTCTGTCGAAGACAACGATGGAGTCGTGAACAGAAAACCCTATCACAGTCAACATTGCAACAATAAATGCTGTGTCTACTTCTGTTCCTGAAACTTTGGCAAGTAGTGAGAAAAGTCCCAGTACAAATAATGCATCGTGGATTAAAGCAATAACTGCGCATGCTCCAAATCGCCAGGAGCGGCGAACGCCCCGAAATGCAAAGGAAATATAGATAAGAATTACTAGAGCTGCTACTCCGACGGCAATACTGGCATCACGTGCAATTTCCTGCGAAACAGATCCGGAAATTGTTGCGTAATCTAACCTTTTCACTTCGCCAAAACGAATTTCTAAATCACGCATGATAGTGTCTATTTCCCCGGGGGGCAGTGGTCCAACATCGCCTGTAATAGGTGGGGACCCTTCGAGTTCTCGTGTACGAATCAGATAGGATGAGGTCCCAGTTCCTTGAATCTGTGCTCCTTCATAGCCTATTTCTGTTAATGCAGTGCGCAGTTCCGATTGTTCAATTTCACTACCAAATTCAAGTGTAAAAGTAGAGCCGCCAGTAAATTCAATACCTGGATTGAGGCGCGGGGGAATTAGCAGGATGACTATTGCAGAAATCAGGATTGCAGCTGATAAACCCATTGTTAACCACCTGCGTTTTGAAAATTCCAACCACTGGCGTTGTTTATCTCGTTGTCCATCGGTAGAGGAGGAAATGTTGAAAAGGCTTAATGAATTTCCTAAGCGAGTCCCTACTATCATTCTCAAAAATGTTCTTGTCACTATGATCGCTGAAAACATACTGATAAGAACGCCGATCGCTAAGGTTATTGAGAATCCTCGTACGAAAGAGGCGCCAAATTGTTCGCCGAACCAGAACAAAATAAAACAGGTGATCAAAGTTGAAATATTTGAGTCTCGTATAGAAGGCCAGGCCCTTTTGAAACCAGTTTCGACAGCACTTGACAGGGGGCGTCCTTTTTTAAGTTCTTCCCTCAAACGTTCGAATATTAAAATATTTGCATCTACTGCCATCCCTACGGAAAGAATAAATGCCGCGATTCCGGAAAGCGTTATGGTAACAGGCCAAAGTTTAAAAACGGCGAGAGTTAGTGCCACGTAAACAAGAAGTGCGACAGAAGCAAGGACTCCAGGAAGTCGGTAAGCCAATATCATGAAAGCTAATACGGCCAATAATCCAATTTCAGCAGCATTTACAGATTTCTTAACTGAATCATCACCTAGGGTTGCACTCACTTCATTTGCTTGAATTGTTTTCAAGGGGATCGGCAATGCACCTGCATTTAATTGTTTAGATAATTCAGATGCAATTGTAAAACTTTCTAAACCTGTGATAACACCTACGTCGCTGATGACTCCTTGGATAACCGCATTTGAAATTAGTTCACCATCAAGAAGAATAACCATTCGGCGACGTTGGTCATTGATTTCAAAATTAAGCGCATTTGCTGTAATCTGACGCAATATTTTGCTCCCAGTTTCAGTTGTTTCAAAAACTACTTGAAAAGTTGTTCCAATACGCTCGGGGAAAGTGTTGTTTTTTAGATGTTCGCCAGTCATTGCAACGCTCTGACCATTGATATTTCCAGTAGCTGGCTCTATTTCTCCATTTTCATTAAAAATAAAATATTGCAAAGAAGCAGTTCTTCCTATTAGTCGTTCAGCCTCTTCAAGACTTATGCCAGGTAGCTGTACTTCTAGGCGATGATTACTAGACAGTGAAACCTGTGATTCTGCCACCCCAAATTCATTGATGCGTCGTTCAATAACTGTTTTTACTACTTCAAGGGCAGAGTCTAAATCTCCCTGGTAGCCTGCAGGTGGATTTGCTTCTAGGACAAGGTGGGCGCCGCCTTGCAGATCGAGTCCTAGTCGTAAGGTTTCTCGTTCATATCCTCCTACAGAAAAGCCTTTTCCTTCTGGCCAAAAATTTCCGGGAAGATATCTAGAAGGTGTACTTGGCCATACAATGACAATGCAAAATACAGCTACAGCGACAATACTCGCAAACAAAAAAACCGTCGATCTACTACGCATAAATCTTAATGGACCCTTTGCTGGTTTGAGGTATTTTCAATCTGCTCAGAAGCATTCTCTTCGATGGGCTCCAGTGTTGTAAGTCTACGGTCCACCGCGTCCAGAGTAGTACGAACTTGAACATTAGGTGCAATTTCTAACAAAATCTCAGTATTTCCTTCAGCAGGTGTTACAACCTCTTTTACTTCGCCGATTATGCCTCCCGTCGTTACGATTTCGTCGCCAATTTGCATTGCGCTCATCGCTTTCTTACGGTTTCGCTGTTGTTTTAAGACTGGTTGCAGAAGAATAAAGTAGAAAGCCACTACCGCAAGGACGGTATAGAAGATTATGCTGAACATTACACCCATCGTTGACTCCTATCCTTGCTCATCTAGTCTGAATATATTAACTATAGCTGTAACTTCTCTTTTGCGCGTATCGCTGAAAATTTTGATGTTATTTGGAAGTGCTTAAATTACACAATTCCAGAATCCTTGCAAAGAATTCACAGTGCCGATAGTGTCTGTCCAAAGTTTGATATGGCCCTTTAGTAGCCATGCCATCTGCTAATTGAATAAGTAAAATTGGGATAACCCACCCCTCTACATCTCGAAGGAAACTTTCAATAGATTGCTTGGAAGGTGGCCAAGATTGAGCAAACCTTCCTGCTCTTAGGTGGTAACGGATAAGTAGGCTAACAAAATTTTTAGAAGATGCTTCTAAGCCAATTTTATCTAGACGTGAAGATATAAGATTGGAGCCTATTAAGCCGTGTTTTGGGAAAACGATTCGCTCATTTTTTTCGATTGCGGAGTTTGGTTTACCAACATCATGTAAGAGGCATCCGAGCCGTAATAAGACTTCTATTGATAGCCCATCAATTTTTTTTTCTAAAATTGCACTAATTTCATCCCAGTTGATATTTTTTCGGAAAATATTGCTCCATTCATTTTGTTTTAACAATCGGTCAAAGGCTCCTACAGCACTCAAATTATGATTTAGTACATCGTAGTAATGGAGTGTTGGTTGTATGAAACCTCGTCCTGTTTCCAGTTCAGGTATGATTGTTGTGAGCATACCTGTCGCATCCATTTCACGTAGAACAATTTCTGAATCACGAGAGCGCAAGGCTTCAAATAACTGCTTGGTCAGTTGGTTGTGGAGGTTAAGCCCGTGGGTGAGCTTTATCGTATTGTTCCCGTAGGTGCTCATTGGTCAATTGTGTATAGATTTGTGTTGTTTGAAGGCTTGCATGTCCCAGTGCTTCCTGTAATTCCCTTAAGTTCCGGCCACCGCTCAGTTGATGTGTAGCGTAGCTATGACGCAGCATATGAGGTGTTACAGTAAATCCTATACCGGCCTGTTGCCCATATAGTTTGACAATTAGCCAAAATCCCTGACGAGTTAAACGTGCCCCTCTGCGGTTTAGAAAAAGTGCAGGGTCGGTGTTTCCGTTATTTGTTTTTTCAAATTTGGGGCGTACCTCCTCGAGATAACGCTTTAGAT
>JAKUNN010000040.1 GCA_022451885.1 Dehalococcoidia bacterium
TAAATTCTGATTCCATCCCTGCAATACTAGGCTGGGGGCACACCACAGCACCGATTGCATTATCAGACAAGCTATCGGAAAGTAAAAATAGTCGTTACGTATTGCCACATGCTCGCAAAGCTATAACCGATGCATACGATCGCGCAGGTATTGACGGTCACTCAAGCCTCGATTCTTATGAATTTCATGACTGTTTTACAACTACATCCTATGCATCCTTAGATTTAGTCGGGCTGACAGAGCCTGGTAAAAACCATAATGCAATCGAAAACGGTTCGATAGAAAGGGATGGCCTATTGCCATTGAACCCAAGCGGAGGTTTAATTGGGTCTGGGCATCCAGTTGGTGCTACAGGGGTACGCCAATTGCTTGACAGTTATTTACAGGTTTCAGAGAAGGCAGGACCTTATCAAGTGAAATTAAAAAACAAAAATGTTCTTGCTGTTAACATGGGTGGCAGCGGCACCACCACGGTGGCAACGGTAATAGGAATGAATACGGCATGAAAATACCATCAGCTTTTGAAGTGGGAAACACAGCTTCTATAACAAAAACAATTAGGCTAGAAGATGTTGAATCTTTCGCTAAAATAAGTGGTGATGACCAGCCTGTCCATGTGTCGGCAGATTATGCTTCCAATACACGTTTTGGTGGCCAAATTGCACACGGCACTATTTTAGTCGGTCTTATTTCGGCAATTTTAGGAAATGTCATGGCAGGAGACGATTACACCGTTATATTCCTTGGACAGTCGTGTAAATGGATTTCTCCAGTTAAGCTAAATGACACTATCACTGCTGAATGTGTTGTAACTAAAGTTAGGACCGACAAGCCAGTAGTCAGCTTATCGTGCATTTGTAGAAATCAAGATAAAGCAAAGGTTATGGAAGGCACGGCTACCGTCTACATTGACGCCTACCCCTACAAAAGCTAGCTTTTAGAATTGTTTATTACGGCCAGGGCCTAGATCCAAACTTTTGTGCTTGGTCTACTATGTCAATGCCTACATTTTCTGACCAGGCTGCGATCAGCTGGCTCACGACAGGCCCTATTTTGCCATCCCCTATTTCTCTATGATCCACTTTTGTCATAGGTAAAACGCCTGGTCCCGTAAAGGAAACGAATGCCTCGTCGGCTGTATATAAATCATATGGCTGTAAATCCTCTTCAATTATTGGAATGTCTAGTTGGCCAGCTAAATCAAACACAACAGATCTTGAAACCCCCTGAAGAATAGACCGGTCGGTTGCCGTTTTGATAGTGCCATTAGTAACCAAGAAAACATTATTGATGGTGCCTTCGGTAATATTGCCTTCATGGTCTGTCAATATAGGCCAGCCGCCAGGAACCACATCATTAGCCTCTAGCTCAGCCATAGCAAAATTCATGCGGGTGTAGTGCTTAACTTTTGGTTCTACTGTACCAGGGGCATGGCTTTTCGTTTTTGTTATTACCCCATGTGCTCCAGTTAAGAACTCGGGAGCATATCTTGCAAAATCAACTGGAGCAATTCTGCATCCTACCGCAGGTGGCCCCGCAGACCAGGCCCAGGGGCCTTTACCTCGAGTTGCAAAAAACCAAATAATCAAATCCCCCACCTCTGGTATATGTTTTTGGTTGCGCTTGACGGCCTCTATAATTATTTCTCCAAACTCATCCATGGACATGCCTATATCCAATCTGGCATATTTCAAAGATCTTCGCATTCTGTCAAAGTGTCTCTCAATCTTGAATGGTTTTCCATTATAGGTTCGGGCAACATCAAACACCGCATCTCCCATAAGCAGCCCTCTGTCGAACACGTCTAACTTACATTCTTCTGTTGGGATCCAGTCTCCATTAAAAAACGATGTGCAGTCAGCCATAGCATTTTTCCTCAGTTTTTATGTTAAACCTGATTATACGCTCTTGCGATCACATGCTGTCCAGCTGTACCGTTGTATCCATGAATAATCCGATCAAGGCCGTTCTTTTTGATTGCGATGGAACGCTCGCCCCAATACACATGCAGGTTACTCCTGCAGTTAGAGATTCAGTTCACAGGCTATCGCAGCTAGTACCCGTAGCAATCATATCTTCCCGGGATTTTCATGATATCTCTTGGCTCGCTAAAGATCTCGGTCTCAGTGCACCTCAAATTTCTGAGGGCGGGGCAAGGATATTTGATGCTCAATCAGACAGTTGCATAGATTTACAGTGTTTGGAAGTAGCTGATGCGGAGGATATATTCGCGCTTCTGGATAAAGATTCGTTAGACTTCATAGCAGTCGATCAAGATAAACGCGTCAGCTCAGTAAATCAGATATCCACCTGGAAAATCTCTAGGATCACCGCAACTTCTCTTACTGAAAAACATGCATCAAAAATAATGAGCAGCTTAAATGATCGTAAATTACTTTATACCGCTAAAGTTCAAAGAACCGACAACAAGGAGTGGATGATTGATTTCACTCATTCACAGGGAAATAAATTGGCTGCGGCAAAAAGGTTCGCCAGTTTGCTGGGTTTATCAATTAATGATTTGGCTGCCGCTGGAGATGGGTACAATGATATTACGATGCTTATAGGGTGTGGCTATGGAATAGCAATGGGTCAGTCACCTAAAGAATTACAAAATGTTGCTGAATATATTGCTCCTTCCGTGGAAAATGATGGCCTGTCCGTTGCTATAGAGGAATTCATTTTGCCGAGAATAAAAAATGAGTCTCCGTTAAATAATTAAAATTAGGAGTCTGTATATTTCATGAAGTTCGAAGCTGTTTTATTAGATTTGGACGGGACTATTCTTCGTCCTGACCAAATAATATCTGATGATGTATCAGCGGCTATATCAAATATAAGAGACCGGATTCCAGTATGTATATTAACTGGCCGCGAGCTTGCTGAGGTGTTAGATTATGCTTCCATTTTAGGATTAACCTCTCCTCAAGCTTGTGACGGAGGATCAACTATAGTGTCTGCTTCTAGCAAAAAGGTTTTGTGGGCTGTTAGTTTATCGAATTATGAAATATGCTTGATTTTAGACGAGCTAAAAACTTCCCGTCTAAGTTTTTTTGGCACTCGCCCTGACGGAGTTAACACTAATATTGATTCAGGTTCTTATGAAAAAAAATCTAATTGGATCTGCAGCGACTGGGATGAGGCGAAGAATTACGGATATACAAGGATCTCGGCCATGAATTTATCTGAACAAGTGGCCGAGGAGCTAGAAGGGCGACTATCTAGTAATAGCAGTTTGAATGTTACTAAAGCTTTTTTGCCTTATAACGGCCTTTGGGCAGTAGACTTCACGCATAGTAATATCAATAAAGGCACTGCGGCAGCGAAAATTGCAGGATTTCTTGGCAAAAACCTAGGTTCATTTTTAGCTGTTGGCGACAGCTACAATGACAAGTCTATGCTAGACTGCGTTGGTTTTTCAGTTGCAATGGGAAATGCTCCTGACTCAATGACTGCTTCTGTCGACTATATTGCTCCTCCGGTTGAGGAAGACGGGCTTGCCAAAGTAATTAATGAAGTTGTCATTCCAAATTTGGACTAACTAGGCTTTATATATGCAGCCTAAATTATCAAGAATCCAGCATGGGCCTTTTCGGTCTTTTCTGTATCGGGACTACAGGTTGGTATGGATTTGCGCGACTTCATCGTCAATAGCTAACTGGATGCTTAAAACAGCAATTGCGTGGCTAGTTTTAGAGATGACTCGTTCACCGGTTTTAATAACCGTTGCTTTCGCTGTTTTCGCCATACCTAGTGTTTTTATTGGCCCGTTTGCAGGAGTTTGGTCAGATAAGTACAGTCGTAAAAAATTATTAGTGATTGTATGGATAATATCTTGCGTTTGTTCGATTATTTTAGGTTTACTTGTTCTGGCCGATTTTCAAGATGTGTGGTTGTTCTTTTTGCTGACTGCTTTAATTGGGTCCAGCATGCCTATTGTTTTTGTTTGCAGCCAAACGTACATATATGACATTGTGGGGCCAAATAATGCATTAAACGGCATATCCCTTTGGTCTTTAGGCTTGAGATTGGTTGGTGCGGCAGGGGCAATAATCGGAGGCTTCATAATTGAATCCTCAGGCATTTATCTGGCTGTATTTATCGCCGCTATGGCATATGGGGTGGCAATAGTAGCAGTAATTGCAATAAGGCATGTCGACGCCAAGGGCGATTTAGATGGCTCGTCAGTATTGGACAATTTAAAGTCTGGGCTTAGTGTGATTAAGGGGTCCGGTTTATTAATCGGGGTAGTTATATTAGCTATCATTGCTGAAGCTTTTGGCTATGGCATCAGTGCCATATTTCCTATATTAGCCGACGTAGGTGTTTTCGGGGTTGGCGCTTTTGGTTTGGGAATAATGAACGGGGCTTTTGGCGTCGGTGGGGTTTTAGGATCGATCATACTGGCAGGCTTAAGAACCCTTGAGCGTCTCGGTTCACTTCTGGTCCTGGTTTTGCTGGTTTGCGGTTTTTTGTTGTTGGGTTTATCTTTATCAAACTATTTT
This sequence comes from Dehalococcoidia bacterium, assembly GCA_022451885.1. GTDB lineage: Bacteria > Chloroflexota > Dehalococcoidia > Tepidiformales > Tepidiformaceae > JAKUNN01. Next base: position 4,506 of record JAKUNN010000040.1, read on the forward strand.
TATATAGCCGTGTTGATAATTGGTGGATTGGGGTTAGTAATGGCTAGCTATGACACGTTGGCAATTCTAATAATGCAACGAACTGCTCCCGAGGGCATGAGAGGAAGATTGACTGGTGTGCTCGTTTTGACATTTGGCATCGGGCCCGCAGGCCATATAGCTTTAGGATTTATGACAGACGCATTGGGGCCTTCTTTGGCCGCAGGAACAAGTGCTGTAATCGTCATCTCGGTTACATTACTAGTATTCATTACGATCAAAAAGCTGCGCTAGTTGCGATCTTGATGTAAGATTTTGACGTTATGATGAAATTTATTACTCTATCTATATTTATTTGCAGCTTAATTTTTGTGTTCGCCTGCGGGGGATCCGATACCGCTGAAGAGAGCGCAGGGAAAGATAATAGTGGTGGCGAAGAATCTTCTACAACTTCCCAGTATGGAGAGGGTGTTTTTACTATTGCCGAAGGTGAAATGAGCGATCGACGTAAAGACCACGTCGTTTTATTAATGCCTGACGGAAAAGTAATGGTTGTAGGCGGCCGTTCTAGCAGCGCTACACAACAAAGAGTGCCAAGATTGAAGTCTGCCGAGCTATATGATCCAGCTACAGAAGAATGGACTTACCTGGCTGAAATGATCAACACATTATCCGCTGCTGGCCGAGAAAGCCCTGCGGGGTCTGTTTTGCAGGATGGTCGTGTGTTTATAACAGGAGGGCAAAACAGCAGTAATGACCCCTTAAAAACGTCTGAGCTTTACGATCTAACCACTGATGCATGGACAAAGGGCCCAAAGCCTCTCACGTGGATACAAAGGCATACCCACACATTATTAGATGATGGAAGGGTAATTATAATTGGTGGCACAGACGACCTTTCTCAATTAAAAAAGACAGCCTTTTTTGATCCGGCTACTGACACAATCACAAAGCTTGCTGAAATGACTACTGGCAGATCAAACCATAGTGCAACTCTGTTGCTTGATGGTCGTATTCTAGTAGCAGGTGGGGGCAAAAGAGAGCTTTCGGACGCTACAGATACAGCTGAGATATATGATCCTGAAACAGATACATGGTCATCCGCTGGTCGAATGAACGAAGCAAGATTATCTCACACAGCGCATCTTTTACCAGATGGCAAAGTGCTTGTGACTGGAAGTAAGGGTAAGCTTGCAACATCCGAAATATATGATCCTGAAACAAATTCATGGTATACCACCTGCCCAATGATGACGGGAAGGTCCGATCACTCTGGATCACTACTACAGGACGGGCGCGTATTCGTGAGTGGTGGTGAGGGAAATCTGGATTCAACTGAAATATATGATCCATCGACAGGGGAATGGTCTCCAGGCCCCAAGCTAAATGTTTCTCGTAACCGACATCGACAAATAACAATGCAAGATGGCTCTATACTCATAACTGGAGGTCAAGGGCCCGAGAAAATGTCCGTGGTGGTAGAGTACTTTAAGCCAGATCCAGTAGAGAGACATACTGGTGCAAGTGTATTGGGTTGCGATGGAAGCGTTGTTATAAAAGAAGACGCTGAAGAAGATGCATACAACGCAAATTCTCCCGATACAGATGCGGCTCATTCTGATAGGTTCTCAGAGATAGAGGATGCAGGCTTGTCGGATGCAGATTTTGTGTTTGCAGATCCGATTATTGCAGGCCCTGATGACGACGTAATTGTTGTGCCTCTTAGAACGCCCGGCACGATTCGTATAGGACAAGGAATAGGGAGCCCTTCAGTAGATGCGACTGGCACCATTGTTAGGCTCAAAGAAATTATTACCAACTCTGAAGAAGAGGGCATCAGCATTCTGGTAAACCTTCGTAATGGCGGCTGGGATATGGGTGATATGACTCTTGTTATTGGCCCTGGTGAAACCGGTCCAGGCGTAAAAAGCTTCGCTCGTGTATGGCTAGGGGTAATAGGGGTCGGCACTGACGAGTCAGGCGCGCCTACTGCCACCGTTGTAGTATTTGAACCCGGTAAATAATATTCAATTAAAAATAAGTTAAAAGAGGCTGCAAGTTTTGCAGCCTCTTTTAATTACCGCTATTGTTTTCTCCTCGCCAAGCGCTTTGTTTTATTAGCTCCGTAAACTCTGCGTGGGCATTAGGAGAAGCTGCTATTATTCCATCACTTTCCAAGCCCGCTCGTTGTCCCCTTCTATCAGTAATCATCCCCCCTGCCTCTTCGACAATAAGCAATCCTGATGCTTGGTCCCAGGGCTCAAGCTTATGGTGAAAAAAAACATGTAGTCGTCCCGCTGCGAGGTAAGCCAGGCCAAGGGCAGCTGAGCCGAAGATTCGAGCTGTTTGCATGCCTGGCCAAATGCTTTTAATGATATCTAGTGAATTTGCGCCGCCCTGATCATCATAAGATAAATCTAGGCCTAAAATCCCTTCAGCCAAGCGATCTTCTTGAGAAACGGATATGCTTTGGCCATTCAAAAATGCGCCTTGCCCCCTCAAAGCGTGAAAGGTTTCATTTCTAATGGGGTCGTGAGTTATCCCTAACTGTACTTCACCTTTATATGCCAATGCTATTACGGTTGCAAAATGTGGAATGTTCGAGGCAAAATTCCTTGTTCCATCCAATGGGTCTATTATCCAAAGCCATCCGTCATTGGATAAGTCGCCCCCACTCTCTTCTGCCAAAACAGAAATTCGAGGGTATTCTTTTTGCAGAATCTTTTTTACAGCAGTCTCCACCTCAATATCTGTTTCAGTAACAACATTACCCCGGCCTTTTACCTTAACGCGTTTAGATTGAGAAAATCGGTCGAGCAAAATAGTGCCCGCATATCCTGCCGCCTCTAATGCAATATCAGCAGCCGTGCGGCCGCTGGAAGATCTCGGAAAACCTGTCATTTTTTTCCCTGCGCTTTTTTTAATAATTTCTAGAAACCACGTTCTGGTAGAATCATCTTCTATTCGTCTTAACTTGTCAGAAATCGATTATATTACACTCAACAATTTAGGATGTTTGTTCCGAATAGATATAGGCCACAATATTGCCTTAGTCAAAATCACTGACCTCTCACAGCCCGGCAGGCAGTCTGTACTGCGATTGCTTATCAGGCGTGCCTGTAAATCGCGGTTACGGCTCTTTAACAGGCCTATTAAGAGGCCCACAAGTTGTTTCATTTTGGGAGTTCATAGTTTTTAAATTCAACTATGTGAAAAAAGTCACTTTATTTTTTATTAACTTTTTTAAGTTTTAGTATTGATCCCAGTAATTGAGGTGCTAGAATGCGCTTCAGCTCTTTAATTCGAGATGGGTCCCGGATGAGTTGCATGCCTGTAGCTAGGCGTTTAACAAAATTAAACCGTGAATGCTATTTTGATTTGGGGATTTAAAAAACGAGGAAATATAAACAAGTATTTTGCAATCTATTGGTTTAGAATCGAAACAACTCGAACCTTATAAACATGAAGACCCTAAGTCTCTGTGGGCTGCCGTGCTAGGAAATTTACAGCTCCACGTTTCTAGAGATTGCTTTGATACATGGCTATCAAAAACCTCATTCCTTTCTTTAGAGGAAGATATTCTAACAATTGGTGCTCCAAATGCTTTTGTAGCAGAGATGCTTGAGCAAAGATTATCCGGAATTGTATTAAACTATGTACAAAAACTAGCTGGCTCTGAACTTAGCCTGAAAGTGGAGGTGGTTGGTGCAGCATCAGCTCCAATTCCAGAAGTCATTGCACATAAAGATGACTTAGTTACTTCGAAAGGTTTTTCAGGCCGCTTATTTCATAAGTTTACTTTTTCAGACTTTGTGGTTGGGCCTTCGAATGAATTAGCGCATGCGGCCGCTATGGCTGTAGCTACAAGCCCGGCAGATAAGTACAACCCCTTAGTTATTTACTCTTCAGTTGGTTTAGGCAAAACACACCTACTTCATGCTATAGGTCACAACATTACTGCCCTAGGAATGAGTCCCGTATATGTCACTACAGAAGAATTTACTAATCAATACATTTCTGCTATTAGGGCCGGCACCACAGAAGAGTTTAGATTTCAATATCGGCACGCGGATGTTCTTTTGATAGACGACATACAGTTTTTGTCGGGAAAAGAGCAAACACAAGAAGGGTTTTTCCACACATTTAACGCGTTGCATTTAGCCGGTAAGCAAATTGTGGTTGCTAGCGATCGGCCTATTCAAGAGTTAAGCATTTTGGAGAAAAGGATCACTTCTAGGCTGGCTGGAGGACTAGTAGTTGACTTGCAGCCGCCATCAAGAGAAACGAGAGTAGCAATACTTCAGTCTAAATTGAACCGATTAAATAAATCTGACTTTGTTTCCGGCGACATGTTAGATTTGATTGCGAGTAGAGCCCCCACAAATATTCGTGAATTAGAGGGCTGTCTTAATCGAATAGTGGCATATGCAGACCTGGTCAATCACGAAATAAACCTAGACATCGTATCGCAATTAATTCCTGATACAATCGATCCACAAGCCCACCTTACCGTGACTGCTAAAATGGTTCTTGATCTAATCTCTAAACATTTCAACATTGAAAATGCTGCGCTTTGTGGAAGAACTCGAAGTTCTCAACTAACTAATGCAAGGCATATGGCTATGTATTTGTTAAGACATGAGGCAAAAATGGGGTTTAAAGAGATAGGAAAATCATTAGGTGATAGAGATCATTCAACAGTTATTAATGCGTGTCACAAGATAGACTCGATGATTTCTAGGAGTGCTTCTTTCCAGAATAGAGTTCAGTTTCTCAGAAAATCACTTAGGTAAAACTAACCTCATAGTTGTTCAACAAATGTTTGTAAACTTGTTTCTTTGTGTTTCTATTTGTTTCTCATGAAAATCATGTGGCTTCGATTTTTGTTTCTTTACTTATAACAAACATTTTTATAACTTTATATTCACATGTTGTACACGTTGATATTCTAATACTGCAAGTTTAAAAATAAACTTTATCCACACCAACAACATGCTTATTATTATTCTTATATAAATTAAATATTCTAAAATGATAGATCAAGCTACAATCAACATAATAAGTGGGAATGGAGGGAATGGATGCATAAGCGGTAGGCGTGAGAAATATGTTCCCAAAGGTGGACCTGATGGAGGAGATGGAGGAGATGGAGGCAGCATAATTTTTAAAAGTGATGAGAACATAAATACACTAAGATATTTTCAGTACTTAAAAAAGTTTGTAGCTGAGAGCGGAACATCAGGTAAGCCAGGCCTAAAACATGGATCTGATGGCAAGGATCTAGAAATCACAGTTCCTGTTGGAACTATTATTTCTGATAAAACTGTAAATTCTGAAGACGGAAACGTGCTAGCAGAATTTACATCTCATGACCAAACGTTTGTTTTATGTAAAGGCGGTAGAGGTGGGCGTGGTAATACCAAATTTGTTAATTCAATAAATCAATTTCCGCTGCTCGCTGAATCAGGAGAAAAAGGAACTAATCTAAATGTGTTTCTGGAACTAAAGTTACTTGCAGATGTAGGAATTATAGGTTCCCCGAATGCTGGTAAAAGCAGCCTACTGACGTTTTTGAGCAATGCAACGCCGAAAGTTGCAGATTATCCATTTACTACATTAGAGCCCGTGTTAGGCGTGGTGGAACATTTATCAAAATCATTCGTTATGGTTGATATACCAGGACTTATCGAGGGTGCACACAAAGGAATTGGGCTTGGACATGACTTCCTTAAACATATTGATAGAACCAGAGTGTTATTGCATATGGTAGACGTGTCTGGGCCTGACCCCATACAAGACATGGATGACATTAAAGAAGAGATTTCTTTGTTCGACGAACGTATCAATAGTAAACCGAGCTTAGTTGCAATAAATAAAATCGATATTGAGGGCACTGATGACACGGCAGACAAAATTCTGAGTGAGTTAAAAGAACGCGGAATTAATGCAGTGGCCATCTCTGCTATTTCGGGCAAAGGCGTTGATAATTTGCGAGATAAAGTTACAGAAATGTTAGAAGTTGAATCGCAAAGGAAGCAGCCAAAGCAAACCCTTTCAGAGAGACTTTCTGGTAATAAGGCCAGCAAAGATTCCCAAACTCAGCAAATCAAGATTATCAAGCCAAAACCAGTTGATCGAAGAAACCAAAAAGATGGCGTATTAGTTAGTGACGGAGAATACATTATTAACTCATCGACAGCTATAAGAATTGCAGAAATGGTAGATCCGAATAGTTGGGAAGCCAGAAATCAATTTTATTCACACCTAAAAAAAATGGGACTGATAGCTCAATTGGAAGAAAAAGGCATAGGCCCTGGGGATACGGTAAAACTAGGAGATCTTGAGTGGGAATGGCTCTCTTAGTCGATTTTAAATCAGCAGGATCCAAATGAAGAAAATCGGGATTTTCGGGGGCACTTTTGACCCGATACATAACGGTCATATATATAAGGCAGAAGAAGCACTAGCGAAGCTGAACCTCGATGAGCTCATATGGGTTGTTGCCGGAAACCCGTGGATGAAATCCCGAGAACCTCTATCGGCTGCAAAGCACAGATTAGAAATGGTGAATATTGCTATTCAGGGCAAGGCCAAGATGAAGTTAACCGATATAGAAGTAAATCGAAAAGGACCAACCTATACAATCGACACTCTTAAAGACCTAACAAACAGAAATCCGGGAGATGAACTGGTTCTGTTAGTTGGATCAGATTTGATACAAGAATTTGATCAATGGAAATATCCGGATGAAATCCTTTCTCTATCCAAGCTGGCCGTCTTTACTAGGAAAACTACTGTCAAAGACACCTGGAAAATGACGGATTTCTACAAAACAAAGGGGCATAAGCTCGAGGTATTATGTGGGCCGATTATCGATATTTCATCCACGGCTATAAGAGATAGGGTTATCAGCAAGGCATCAATCAGCGAATATGTGCCAAAAGCAATCGAAAAATATATTATAGAGAATAAATTGTATTTAGGATGAGCAATATGCAACAAATAGACTTGGGGGGACAGGTAGCCGTGATAACTGGGGCCAGCCGGGGGCTTGGAAGGGCTTTTGCGATTGGCCTTGCTGAAAGAGGTGCTTCAGTCGGAATTTTGGCACGATCAAGTGCGGGATTAAAAGACGTAGGGGACCTAATACGAAATGCTGGAGGACACGCAGTAGAAGCTACTTGCGACCTATTGGATGAAAACTCTATAGATGCAGCAATTAAACATATAGAAGGACAGCTAGGAAGAATTGATATATTAATTAATAATGCAGGCGTAGCCGGCCCAACTGGAGCGGACTGGACATTAGATGCGAAAGAATGGTGGAAAGTTTTTGAAATAAATGTATTAGGACAATTTCTAGTTTCTAAGGCCGTGATATCGGGCATGGCAAAAAGGGGCAAGGGAAGAGTTGTGAATGTATCGAGTGCCGCAGCAGGGGTCCCAAGCGCAAATTATTCGGCCTATTGCGCATCTAAGGCGGCCCTGACTATGTGGACTGAATGCCTCGCAGATGAAGCCGCAAGACACGGTGTAAAGGTCTTAGCGTATCACCCGGGTACCGTTCGGACTGACATGACAGAATACTCTGCTGGCCAGCCAGAAAAGGATAATCCCATTGTAAATTTCATTAGAGATGCCTTTGAAGAAGGAAGCGATACTCCCATAGAAAGGTCTGTAGAAAGTCTCGTTTTCGTTGCTTCAGGGGGAGCGGATCATTTGCCAGGACTGCAGATAGATGTTGATGTTGATCATAAAGAATGGAATACGAGAAAAGCTGAAATCAATGAAAACGAATTATACGTAATCCGTATAAGGGGTCTTGAGAATTAAAAATGTCAAAAGATCTACATTTTGAAATAAAAGAATTGGCTGTTGAAATTGGAGCGTTACTATATGGCTCATTCACCCTATCTGCCGGAGGCAAAAATTCGCCATTTTATTTTGATGGACGACTGCTTACCTTAAACCCCAAAGGATCTTATTTAGTGGCAAAGGCTCTCTTGCCCTTAATAATTTCGAGTGGAGCAGAAGCAATAGCAGGTCCCACATTAGGCGCCGACCCAATGGTCGCCGCAATATCCATGCTCAGCCATACCCAACAAACCCCTATTCCCGGCCTCATAGTCAGAAGTCAGCCAAAATCACACGGGACACAAAAATTAATAGAAGGAGCCGTAAAACCCGGCCTGAAAGTCGCAGTGGTAGATGATACGTGCTCTACGGGTAAAAGCATATTTCATGCTATGGCAGAACTAGAAAAAGCAGGATGCGAAATCAAGGCGGTGTTCAGTATCCTTGACAGAAATGAGGGCGGGTCAGAAGAAATCAGAAGGCGTGGATATAAATTCGATTCTCTATTATCTGCAACCCCAGAAGGCAAAATCAATTAAGCAAAAGAGCCAGCTCCATAAGCCTCTCCTCTATTCAGAGAAGTCAGGCGCTATACTCTTCTGCGGCGTCTACGAGCACGGCGAATAGCCCTGGCTTTATCAATGCGAGTTTGCTCACCCTTAGATCTGAAAAATCTTCTATCTCTAAGCTCTCTCATTATCCCAGCGCGCTGAATGATGGACTGAAAGCGCTTAACAAGCGCCTCTCCATCTTCACCATCTCTTAATACTACGTAAGCCAAACAAACCTCCTACTTACGATGTTTCCATGCAAAAGTTTTTAAAAACATTGAAGTTAAACAAAGAAACAAAAGCGGCGTTGTGCCGCTTACTAAAGAATTGTAGCATGATCTTGTGTAACAAGGTTAAAAATATTTACTCACTATATTAAGAAAATAGGGAATTAATAGAAAGAAACCTCGCTGATGCTACAATTGGAGTTGGAGTTTAAAGACATTTTCGACACTTCAGACACCAGGGTTAAACTCAAGCAAGGACAGGCAATTTAAGTACAGATATGGCTAAACCCAACCAAAGTTCATCTAAAAAAAAACGAAGCAACAATGGACCCCCTTCGAATTCGCAAATTGGGGCTAAGCCACTTGATAATATCGTCGTTAAAGGCGCAAGAGAGCACAATCTTAAAAACATTGATGTCACGATACCCAGAAACAGCCTAGTAGTAATGACCGGAGTCTCAGGGTCCGGTAAAAGCACCCTGGCGTTTGACACAATTTATGCAGAAGGCCAGAGGAGATATGTAGAATCACTCTCTTCATATGCCCGGCAATTTCTTGGCCGGATGGACAAGCCTAACGTTGATTATATCGGCGGTTTATCACCGGCCATATCGATAGATCAAAAAGGAACTTCACACAATCCAAGGTCTACTGTTGGCACTGTAACTGAAGTCTACGACTATTTGCGACTTTTGTTTGCACGAGTAGGGAGGCCGAGCTGTCATAAATGTGGCAGACCTGTGGAAATGCAGACCGTCCAACAAATTGTCGACGCAATAATTGACCTACCAGCTGAGAGCAGGGTTCAGGTAATGGCCCCTGTTGTCAGGCGTAAAAAAGGCGAACACCAAGACGTTCTCGAAACCTCGAGGAAAAGCGGTTTTGTGCGCGCCCGTATTAACGGCGAAATGAAAGACCTGTCAGAAGACATTTCTTTGGATAAAAAAAAGTGGCATAACATTGAAATAATAGTGGACAGGCTTGTCATAAAGAAAAATGTCGATATAAGCAGAGTATCCGAGTCAGTAGAACAGGCAATGAAATTGGCAAAAGGACTAGTGCTAATAGGCATTGCGAATGGTGAAGAAAAAATATTCTCAGAAAACTTTGCCTGCGCTAAATGTAATATATCGTTAGGTGAAATCGAGCCTAGAACGTTCTCCTTTAATAACCCACATGGAGCATGTTCGAAATGCGCCGGACTTGGATACAAGCTAGAAGTTGACCCAGATCTAGTAATTCCGGATGATTCTCTGAGCCTAAGCGAAGGGGCCATAGAGCCATGGTCTCGAAGTGGCATGTCCACTCCATGGTTTGACAGCCTCCTGGAATCCATGGCAAAGGAGTTTATGTTCTCAACTAAAGTGTCGTTTAAAAAACTTTCTGTGGAGCACAAAGATCTTGTGTTAAATGGGGCCGGGAGCATCAAGTTTTTAATGACACATATCACAAAAAAGGGGAGAACTTTTAATTGGAAAACCACTTTCGAAGGCGTTCTCAATAATTTAGAACGACGACATAAAGAAACAGAGTCTGAAAATGTGAGAAAAGACATTGAGAGATATATGGCTCGTCAGTCGTGTAATTCATGCGAAGGTAAAAGATTAAAACCGGAAGCGCTCGCTGTAAAAATTGGGGGCAATGGAATTGTAGACGTAACAGACAAGTCAATTGCAGACACGGTGGAATGGGTGTCAGGATTAATTAATGGGAAACCTAACGTAGCGAATAAACGCAAGCCGGATCACGATCCTGAATTTCTTAGCAACAGAGAAAAGGCAATTGCTGACCAAATATTGAAAGAAATTCAGGAAAGACTTCACTTTCTAGTGAATATAGGATTGGACTATTTAACTCTTAGTAGGACCGCCTCTACCCTTTCAGGAGGAGAATCTCAGCGCATACGGCTTGCTACGCAGATTGGGTCAGGACTCACTGGAGTTTTATATGTTTGCGACGAACCTTCCATTGGGCTACATCCAGCAGACGGCACTAGGCTAATAAATACACTGCAGAGATTACGCGACATAGGAAATACGGTGTTAGTTGTGGAGCATGATGAGGCAATAATGAGAGCCGCTGACTACGTGGTCGATTTAGGCCCGGGAGCAGGCGAGCATGGAGGGCATGTGGTAGCAACTGGGCCAATCAAGCAGATTATAGAAGAGCCTAAATCAGTCACCGGAGCTTATCTTTCTGGAGAGCGAAACATCGATGCGCCTAAAAACATCAGGCTAGGAAACGGCAATTCAATCAAAATTTTGAAAGCGGAAGAAAACAACTTAAAAGCCATAAACGTAGAGATTCCTCTAGGAAAACTTGTTTGTATAACCGGAGCCTCTGGCTCGGGCAAAAGCACTTTAATTAACGAAATACTGTATAAAGCACTCGCAAGACATTTTAACAGGGCAAAAAATAGGCCAGGACGACACCATTCAATTGAGGGAATAGAGAATCTAGATAAAGTTGTTGAGATAGACCAGTCTCCTATTGGGCGCACACCGCGGTCTAACCCAGCTACTTATACAGGGACCTTCACTCCTATTAGGGAGCTTTTTGCATCACTTCCTGAAGCAAAAGTTCGAGGGTATAAGCCCGGAAGATTCTCATTTAACGTAAAAGGAGGCCGATGTGAAGCGTGCAGAGGAGACGGATATATTCAAATAGAAATGCAATTTTTGCCTGACGTTACCGTGCCGTGCGAAATCTGTAAGGGGGCTAGGTATAACCGCGAAGCACTTGAGGTTTATTATCGAGGCAAATCAATTGCTGATGTATTAAATTCCACGGTGACTGAAGCTTTAGAGACATTTGATAAGATTCCGAAAATCAGAAAAAAACTTCAAACTATGGAGGATGTTGGCTTAGGTTATATAAGGCTTGGCCAGCCCGCAACGACACTTTCAGGAGGAGAGGCTCAAAGAGTTAAACTTGCTTCGGAGTTAAGCAAAAGAGCAACGGGCAACACTATTTATATCCTCGATGAACCAACGACCGGGTTATCGTTCCACGACTGCGCATATCTATTAGAAGTTTTGCAAAAACTCGTTGATTCTGGTAACACAGTAGTTTTAATAGAGCATCACCTAGATTTGATTAAAAACGCTGACTGGATAATTGATTTAGGCCCAGGGGCCGGTGATGCAGGAGGAGAAATTGTGGCTAAAGGCACACCAAAACAAATCACTCAACGCAAGCACTCCTCAACAGGCAGCTATCTAAAGGATCATTTGAAAAAAACGGAATTAAGCAGGAGTAATTGTAGAAAATGATAACCAGTTTAAAAACACCGATGGGCATTGTTACTATTCTCATATTTATCCTTACAATTCTTGCCGCAATATTGTCAGGGGTAATGGGTGCAGCGGGTCCGAGCACAAAAGTTTTGTTCATAGCCTGGCTTTTTGTGCCGGCACCGATAATTTTTGTACTATTGGTATGGAAAAAACTGATTGGAATCGCCGGAATCGCCTCAAAAGCCTACATTTCTATCAGTGAAGCCTTAACAGTTCTGTTACTTTTAGCGGTTGCCTGGAGTGTCTCACAAACCGCTTTGCATCCTGGGCCTTCGTCGGATGAAGAAACCCTTTCAATGTATCCTCAACTTGAAGCGAATATAGAGACAGTGTCATTTTTAGCTGCTGACGGAGTAAAGCTTTCCGGATGGATGGCAACTGGTGACTCAGGAAAAGCGGTGATCCTTTTACATGGATATACCGGTGACCGAACAGCAATGCTTCCTCAAGCTAAAATGCTTTTTGACGAGGGATTCACAGTTCTGTTGTTTGATTTTCGGCATAGAGGAGAAAGTGAAGGAGATTTTGTTAGTTTTGGGTACTACGAAAAACAGGATGTTTTGGCTGCAGTCAATTTGATTGAAGAAACCGGGAAAACAATGCGTGCATCAGGTGGGACTGGTATAGAAAGCATAGGATTAATAGGCTTATCTAATGGCGGAGCGACGGCAATTCTTTTTGCGGCAGAGAACCCAGGCAGAATAAAAGCCCTGGTTATCGATTCT
>JAKUNN010000041.1 GCA_022451885.1 Dehalococcoidia bacterium
CCACGGTTACAGGTGTTGAGATGTTTAAAAAATTACTTGATACCGGGGAAGCGGGAGATAATGTTGGTTGTCTTCTTCGCGGTGTTGAAAGAGAAGATGTTAAGCGAGGGCAAGTACTTGCCGTTCCAGGTTCTATAAACCCTCACACATCTTTCGATGCACAGGTCTATGTTCTTAGTAAGGATGAGGGTGGTAGGCATACTCCTTTCTTCCAGGGATATCGGCCACAGTTCTATGTCCGTACAACAGACGTAACCGGCACAATCGAGTTACCTGCAGGTACTGAGATGGTAATGCCAGGTGACAATATCAACATGCAAGTCAACCTTCTTCAGCCAGTGGCTATAGAAGAAGGTTTGCGCTTCGCGATCCGTGAAGGCGGTCGAACTGTTGGTGCTGGGGTCGTCACCTCTATTAACGAGTAATAAGGAAAGGATTTATTCATGGCGCGCCAGCAGATCCGTATTAAGTTGAGAGCATATGATCATCGCCTGATCGATGATTCTGCTCGACAAATTGTTGATGCTGCTGAACGGTCAGGAGCTGCTGTTGCTGGCCCAATTCCTCTTCCGACATCCATTGAAAAGTTTACTGTAATCCGCAGTCCTCATGTCTTTAAGGATTCGAGAGAGCAGTTTGAAATTCGAACGCATAAAAGGCTTATAGATATTCTTGAGCCGACGTCGAAGACAGTAGATATTTTGATGCGTCTTCAGCTTGCTAGTGGAGTTGATATAGAGATCAAACTCTAGGTGAATTATGAGTATAGAAGGCGTTTTAGGTAAAAAAATTGGTATGCTTCAACTTTTTGATAGCGAGGGGCGTAGCCGTGGCGTCACAGCGATTGAGGTTGGTCCTTGTACAGTAACGCAGTTAAGAACGCAGGAAAAAGATGGGTATACTGCAGTGCAATTAGGTTATGGGACAAAGAAACGGCTTAATAAACCCGACACTGGTCATCAGCAAGCTTCTGGTTCAAAGAACCATGCTGTGCTTGGTGAATTCGGTTTTTTAAATGATGAGCTTCCTTCTCTGGGTGATGTGTTTGGCGCAGATGTTTTTGAGGAAGGTGGACGTGTTGATGTAACCGCAACTTCAAAAGGTCGTGGTTTCGCTGGAACTGTAAAACGTCATGGTTTCCATGGTGGTCCGAAAACCCATGGACAAAGTGATCGTCACCGCGCGCCAGGTTCTATTGGTGCAGGGACAACACCTGGTCGAGTTTTTAAGGGAACTCGTATGGCAGGTCATATGGGGAGTAAGCGTTCTACTGTTCTTAACTTAGAGGTAGTTCAAATAAATACTGACCGCAATGTAATTTTTGTTGCGGGTTCTGTTCCTGGTCCTAACGGAGTGTCTGTTCGGGTTCGGAAGACGTTGAAGGGAAGGGTAACAGTTCTATGAAGCTTCCCGTTGTTGATACTACTGGCTCTGTATTAGAAGAACTTACAGTCTCTGATGATGTTTTTGGAGTTGAGCCTAATCGTTCAGTTTTACATCAAGCATATGTTGCTCAACTTGCCAATAGGCGTGCAAGTTCAGCCAGTACAAAGTCGCGAGGACAGGTTCGTGGTTCAACAAGAAAATTGCGTAGGCAGAAGGGTTTTGGTAGTGCTCGTGTAGGTTCCAGTCGTAGTCCGGTTCGTGTTGGTGGTGGTGTTGCACATGGACCGACGCCACGTGATCATGCCAAGCGTTTTCCCATCCAGATGCGACGTCTCGCTATTCGCTCTGCTCTAAGTAGTCATGCTATTGGTAAGAGTTTGCGTATAGTCCGGGATTTATCACCTGAGGATCCTAAAACACGTTTTGTTGCTGAGGTGCTAAAGAATTTACAAGCTGATCGGGGTGTTTTAATTGTTTGTGATGCAAGTGATGTTCATTTGCGTAGGGCTGCCCGTAATGTTGCTGCAGTATCTGTCCTGTCCTCCGAAAACTTGAATGTGGCTGACCTTGTGGATGCACATGATGTCCTTTTTACTGAAGATGTTGTATCGAAGGTTGAGGATTTGTGGGGAACTGAAAATCTAAAGCCATCCCGCACGCGTGCTGCTGCAATTGCCTCTACGAAGGATGCAAAATAATGCCACAAGAGATCCATCCGTATTCTGTTTTGTTAAGACCATTAGTTACTGAGAAAAGTACAACACTAGCCGGTAGGAATCAGTACGTTTTTGAAGTTGATCTTCGTGCGAATAAAACACAAGTTAAGGAATCTGTGGAGCTTGTTTTTGATGTCAATGTGCTCCGCGTGAACACTATGGTTGTTAAAGGTAAAAGGCGTCGTTATGGGCGAAGTCTTGTCAAACGTCCGGACTGGAAAAAGGCTATTGTCACGCTTAAGCCAGGCGACTCCATTGAATTATTTGAGGGTGTGTAGTTATGCCAATTAAACAATTTAAACCGACTACGCCAGGCAGAAGAAATGCTAGTGGCCACACATTTGAAGAGTTAACCAAAAAGCGTCCAGAACGCTCATTGGTTGAATCATTAAAGAAACGTCATGCTGGTCGGAATAATCAAGGGCGTCTTACTGTTCGTCATCGAGGTGGCGGTAATAAGCGATTATATCGTCGTATTGACTGGAAGCGTGAAAAACATGGTGTCCCAGCTCGTGTTGCCTCAATTGAGTACGATCCAAATAGAAGTGCAAGAATTGCACTTCTCCACTATGCCGATGGAGAGAAGCGTTACATTCTCGCACCTAACCAGCTTGCTGTGGATGACATGTTGATGAGTGGTCCAGATGCCGAGTTGCGTGTGGGCAATGCGATGCCATTGCTTAATATGCCGACGGGTACTCAAATTCACAATGTAGAATTAACCCCAGGTCGTGGTGGCCAGCTTGTTAGAACGGCTGGTGCAGCTGCTCAGTTAATGGCAAAAGAAGGTGAGTATGCACTACTTAGATTACCTAGTAGTGAGATGAGGCGAGTACGAATTGAATGCATGGCGACTATAGGTCAGGTCGGAAACATTGAACACGGTTTAATAAAATTAGGCAAGGCTGGGCGTAGTAGGCATCGACGACGACGCCCACAGGTACGAGGTTCAGTAATGAATCCTGTTGATCATCCACATGGAGGAGGAGAAGGGCGAGCTGGGATCGGTATGCCTAGTCCAAAAACACCTTGGGGTAAGCCAACATTAGGCTATCGCACCAGGCGTAATAAGACGACGGGTAAATTTATAGTTAGGCGTCGCCAAAAGTAGGTTTTTATGTCACGTTCAACAAAAAAAGGTCCATTTGTTCATCCATCACTCTATAAGAAGGTTGTTGCAGCGCGCGCTTCTGATCAGCGTGAGGTCATTCAAACGTGGTCACGAGCGTCTACGATTCTTCCTGAGATGATTGGTTTAACTATTGCGGTTCATAATGGCAGACGTCATATGCCTGTTTTCATTACTGAAAATATGGTTGGGCATAGGTTAGGTGAGTTCGCTCCAACGCGTACATTCCGAGGTCATATAGGCCGTAGTGATCGACAGACGAGGCTCATTTAAAATGGAAGTTCGCGCAATTTCACGTGGAGTTCATGTATCACCTCGAAAGGTAAGGCTTATTCTAAAGCGTTTGCCAGGGCTTACAGTTGATGAAGCTTTGGCGTTACTTCGCTACGTGCCTTCACCTCATGCGCGTACTGTTGCGAAGACAGTATTATCCGCTGCTTCAAATGCTGAAAATAATTTTTCTTTGGATATTGATAGTTTGTATATAAAGCAAGCATATGCCGGTGATGGGGTAACTATGAAGAGATTTAAGGCACGTTCACGTGGACGAGCGGCCCCTCGACTTCGTAGGCATAGTCATATCACAATTATTGTTGATCAACGCGAGGTTCAGTAATGGGACAAAAAGTTAATCCGCACGGTTTTCGGTTAGGTGTCATTTATGATTGGGAATCAAAATGGTTTGCGGAAAAAAAGGAATACAGAGATCTTCTTGGGAAGGATCGTGATCTTAGGCGTTTTATTACCGATGGTCTCCCTGATGCAAGTATAAGCCGCATAGAAATCGATAGAAATGCGAATTTAATAACTGTAACTATTCATACGTCTAGGCCAGGTGTTGTTATTGGAAGGCAAGGGACTCGAGTTGAAGAATTACGAACTGATCTTGAAAAACTGACAGGTGGCCGTATTAGAGTAAATATTCAGGAGATTCGTACTCCTGAATTGGATGCCCTGCTTGTTGCTCGTTCTGTTGCTGAGCAATTAACAAGGCGTGTTGCATTTAGACGTGCCGTTAAACAAGCCGTACAGAGGACAATGCAACGTGGTGCCCAAGGAATTCGTATTAGTGTTTCTGGTCGCTTAGGAGGGGCTGAAATGTCGAGAAGCGAAACGGAAACGCAAGGACGAGTACCACGACATACCCTACGTGCAGATATTGACTATGGTTTGGCGGAAGCACATACGACCTTTGGGCGTATTGGTGTGAAGGCATGGATCTATAAAGGTGATTTGATGCCTGAAGATGTAGAGGCTCAACAACCTCTTGTTGATCTTTTTGAGGATGAAGATGTACCTGTAAGTGAGGATGAAGCAGTTGCTGTTACTGAACCCGATTCAGGGCAGGTTACTATTAGCGTTGAGCAACAAGAAGCTGTAGCACGTGCTAATGCCGATACTGATGGGGAAGGTGACGCCTGATGCTGCAACCAAGTCGAACGGCATATCGTAAACATCATCGCGGTCGTAGGCGTGGTCGTGCTGCTCGCGGTAATGTGATTTCTTTTGGTGAGTGGGGCTTACAAGCACAGGCGCCGGCGTGGATAGATTCACGACAAATAGAAGCTGCTCGTCGAGCTTTAACTCACGAAATGAAAAGAGGAGGGAAGGTATGGATACGTATTTTCCCGGATAAGACGTTCACAAAAAAGCCTGCAGAGACCCGTATGGGTAAAGGGAAAGGTGCTCCTGAAGGTTGGGTAGCAGTAGTAAAGCCAGATCGTATTTTATTTGAAATTTCTGGTGTTCCGGAGGAAGTTGCAAGAGAAGCTCTTCGCCTCGCAGCGCATAAACTTCCAATTAAAACAAAAGTCGTAAGACGAGATGAGCTGGTGATCTAATGCCTGAAATTTCCTCAAATGATATTCGCGAATGGGATGATGAACGACTTGATAATGAAATTAATGAGGCGTACAGAAGTCTTTTTACGCTGAGATTTCAGCACGCTACACGTCAACTCGAAAATTATCGTACTTTAAGAACTGCTCGTCGAACTATTGCAAGATTGCGAACTATTAAACGTGAGCGACAGTTACAAGAAAATGCGGTTGAAACAGTACCGACATCGGAGGTCAGTGAATGACGCAGCGCATTCTTGAAGGTTTTGTAGTTAGTGACAAAATGGACAAAACAGTAGTTGTTAATGTCTCCCGTCGTAAGCAACACCCACGCTATAAAAAAGTAATTACACGGCATTCTAAGTATCAGGCACATGATGAAGTAAATAATTGTGCCATTGGTGATCTTGTAAGAATTCAAGAATGCCGACCAATATCTAAAAGCAAGCGTTGGCGGGTGATTGAAATCGTTCGCAGAGGAGATATTGCAGAGATCTCACCAGCTGATATTGGTCGTGAAATTGAAGAAGGTAAGCAGGATGAGGTGGAGGAAGTAGGAGCTGCCTTAGAAGAAGCTAATGAGGCTGCTGATGTTGTAGAGGAGGTTGAGTCGTGATTCAACAAGAGTCTCGATTGAAGGTTGCAGATAATTCCGGGGCACGACAGTTGTTGTGTATTCGAGTGCTGGGGGGAACACGTCGTAGATATGCAAGGCCAGGCGATATAATTGTAGCCTCTGTCAAATCCGCGCAGCCCAATGCTGAAGTCAAAAAAGGTGATGTTGTTCGTGCAGTTGTTGTACGCACCGCGAAAGAATATGGCCGGCCCGATGGCTCCTATATACGCTTCGATGAGAATGCTGCGGTGGTGTTAGCCGCAGATGGTGAAAACCCAGCCGGAACAAGAATTTTTGGTCCAGTTGCACGTGAACTTCGTGATCGAAATTTCATGAAAATAGTTTCTCTTGCACCGGAGGTTCTTTAATGTCAGCACGTATCAAGTCAGGTGATAGGGTTGTTGTTTTGTCCGGTAAAGATCGGGGTGCAAGAGGTCTTGTCCGTCAGGTTATTCGTAAGCATGGACGTGTAATTGTCGAAGGTGTCAATCTTATTAAGAGACATCAAAGGGCACGTTCTCAAAATGAACAATCGCAAATTATTGAGCGCGAAGCACCGATCGATCTGAGCAATGTTATGTTGATAGATCCTAATACTGATGAACCAACCAGAGTCGGTTTTCAAAGAAATTCTGAAGGTGTAACTGTGCGCGTCAGTAAGAAGACAGGTGAGGTGATTGAATGACTACTGTAAGTTCTCCGCGACTCCTTCTTCGGTATCGAGAAGAGATCAAGCCTCAACTTTTGGAACACTACAAGTACGCTAATCCAATGCAAGTGCCTGGGTTGGATAAGGTCGTTGTGAATATCGGAATGGGTGAGGCACTTACTAGTGCCAATAGCTTAGATCGAGCGGCTGAAGACATATCTTCTATAACCGGACAAAAGCCTGTTATAACGCGTGCAAAGAAATCTATAGCCAATTTTCGGCTTCGTGAAGGTAGCCCGATTGGCCTTTTTGTTACTTTGCGAGGAAACATGATGTATGAGTTTGTTGATCGTCTAGTTTCGGCAGCACTTCCTTCTATACGAGATTTTCGAGGGTTAGACCCAGACGCTTTTGATGGACGAGGTAATTACAGTATTGGTATTCGTGAGCAATTAATTTTTCCGGAAATTGAATTTGATCGAATTGACCGTGTTCGTGGCTTGCAAGTCACAATTGTAACGACCGCTAAAACTGATGACGAAGGACGCCGTTTACTTGAATTGTGCGGTATGCCTTTCGTGAAGAATTAGGATTAAAAATGGCAAAGAAAAGTCAAATAGCTCGAGATTCCAAACGGAAAAATATGCACTCCAAGTACGAAGGGAAACGGGACGCTTTAAAAGCTGAGCGCAAGGCTGCTGTAGGTAACCCTGCAGAGCTCGCACGAATTCAATTTGAACTTGCGAAATTGCCTCTTAATAGTAGTCCTTCTCGTCTAAAAAACCGCTGTGCGGTAACTGGTCGTTCACGTGGATATATCCGAAAGTTTGGACTTTCAAGAATAACGTTTAGAGAAATGGCACATCGTGGTTTTCTTCCAGGTGTCACGAAATCAAGTTGGTAGAGTAGGAGTCAAAAATGAGTATGAGTGACCCCATTGCAGATATGCTTACAAGAATTCGAAATGGTACAACGTCTCGTCATGAAAAAGTAAGTATTCCCTCTTCAAAAATGAAAGTTGCTATAGCAGGTGTTTTAAAAGAAGAAGGCTTTATAAGTGATTACGATATTTCTAGTGAAGCAGATTCTGCTCAGACAGACTTGAATGTGAGTCTTAGTTATGACCCTGCTAATAAGCCTTTGATTACTGGCCTTAAGAGAGTAAGTCGACCGGGTCTCCGCGTTTATGTTCAACGTCGTGAGATCCCTCGAGTTTTTGGTGGTTTAGGAGTAGCAATTCTTTCAACCTCACAAGGAATTATGACCGGACAAGAAGCTCGTCGTCGCCAAGTAGGCGGTGAGATTCTTTGTTACGTTTGGTAAGGAACGAAAATGTCACGTGTAGGCCGTAGTCCAGTTGCAATATCTAATAACGTTCAGGTCAGTATTAATGATGGTAATCATATCGTTGTTAAGGGACCAAAAGGGACACTAGAGCGATTTTTCCCCGAGGCTATTCGCTTTAGCCAAGAAGGGGATCAAATTCTTTTAAGCAGACCTAGTGATGTAGCAGAACACCGTTCACTTCATGGTCTTTGTCGTGCACTTCTGAACAACATGGTTCTTGGTGTTTCAGAAGGATTTGCGCGTACTCTTGAGCTCCAGGGAGTTGGTTATCGTGTTCAATTACAAGGCACGACACTCCAGTTGAATGTAGGGTTTTCTCACCCTGTAACTGTAACGGCTCCCGATGGTATAACGTTTGAGGTAGATGGTTCTCAGATTACTGTCAGTGGTATAGACAAAGAACAAGTGGGGCAGGTCGCTTCTGATATTCGCAAGATTAGACCTCCTGAACCCTATAAAGGAAAGGGCATTCGTTATCTGGGTGAGTATGTGAGACGTAAAGCAGGTAAGGCTGGAAAGGTTGGTATGTAATGGTGAAGGAAAGTCGCCAGCAAGCTCGTCGACGGCGTAAGACTAGAGTGCGTAAGCGTATTCGTGGTACGGCTGAGCGTCCTCGTTTAAACGTTTTCCGTAGTTCTATCCATATATATGCACAGATAATTGATGATACGAGTGGGCGAACCCTCGCATCTGCTAGTGATCGAGACGAAAGCGTTGTTGCTCAAAAAGCAATAACAAAAGTGGATAGAGCTAGTTTAGTTGGGAAATCTATTGCTGAACGAGCTCAAGCTAATGGTATAGAGACCATTGTTTTTGACCGTGCTGGTTATCAATATCATGGTCGAGTTAAAGCCTTAGCGGACGCTGCTCGTGAAGCCGGATTGGAGTTTTAAATGGGTCAGTACGAACAATCAGAAGAAGATGGAATGGTCGAGAAGGTCATATACATCAATCGTGTAGCCAAAGTTGTGAAAGGTGGACGAAGTTTTAGCTTCACTGCCCTTATTGTTGCCGGTGATGGCAAAGGAACTGTAGGTCTTGGATTGGGTAGAGCTAATGAGGTTGCTGATGCAATTAGGAAAGGTTCTGCGTTGGCGCGTCGAGATCTTGTAGAAATTGCAATGGATCAAGGTACTATCCCGCATGAAACATTGGCTAGATATGGTGCAGCAAAGGTGATCATGAAACCGGCAAGTCATGGAACGGGTGTAATTGCTGGCGGAGCAGTCCGTGCCATCATGGAAACCGCTGGAATAAGCGATGTTTTAACAAAATCTTTAGGTAGCCGAAATGCTATAAATGTGGCAAAGGCAACGATGAAAGGGCTAACTTCTTTACAAGACCCCAGAGGTGCAAGAGATCGAAGGCTTGCTATTGTTGCTGCTCAGAAAGAGCAGGGTCAGGACGAAGAACCTCAAGCAGAACATTCAGAAAAGACTAATGAGGCTGAGGTTTCATAGTATGGGAAGAATTTTGATAACTTGGAAAAAAAGTGCTATTGGATATCACCGTAGTCAGAAAGAAACAATAAAAAATTTGGGCTTAAAAAGGCTTAATCAGACTGTTGAACATGATGATAGCCCTGCTATTCGTGGGATGATATCTAAGGTTGCACACCTAATTGATGTTGACGGAGGTGAAGGCTCATGAGTTTGAAGGCAAACGAACTACGCCCTTCTCGTGGTTCTACTAAAACGAGGACGCGTGCAGGAAGAGGAAATTCTGCAGGCCGGGGTACATATGCAGGTCGGGGTTTAAAGGGGCAAAATTCTCGCTCAGGCGGCGGCGTACGCCCAGGATTTGAGGGTGGTCAAATGCCACTTATCCGTCGGATGCATACACTGAAAGGCTTTAATAACAAGTGGAGGACGGAGTACCAGCCTGTTAATTTGGGCACCCTGTCTGAACATTTTGATTCTGGTGATACTGTGACGCCAGAATCAATGCTTGCTGCTGGCGTATTACGACATCTTAGGCAGCCAGTGAAAATTCTTGCAGGAGGTGATTTAGTTCACCCTCTAAATATTTCTACCCATAAGATTAGTGCTGCTGCCCGCCAGAAGGTCGAATCTGCTGGTGGTCAAATTAGCTTGCTAGATGCTAAAAGTGGGCAAGAGGTGCTGAGCAGCACCGAAAGCAGTGAAAGCGATTAAATTGAAAGGGTTGACCAAACTATATGGCAACTAGATCGGCAACTGAGTCCAATCGTCCACAGTTGTTCCAGGCAATGGTGGATGCTTTTAGACAGCCGGATGTAAGGCAAAAGTTACTTTTTACACTTGCAATGCTTTTGGTTTTTCGATTTGTCGCTCATGTTCCTGTTCCTAATGTAGACAGAGATGCTCTCTCTGCTGCTTTTGAGGGTAATGCGGTACTTGATTTTCTGAGTATTTTTTCTGGTGGGGCATTACAAAATCTTAGTGTCGCGGCTCTCGGTGTATATCCATTTATCACGGCGTCGATCATAATGAATATTTTGACTCCATTAGTGGGTAGGCTACGCGCGTTATCGGAGGAGGGTGAGCAGGGGCGACGCCGGATTCAACTTTATACGCATTGGCTCGCGGTTCCTTTAGCCCTCGTACAGGGGTATGGCCAAATAATTTTTATAAACAGTAACAGTAATGTACCTGTTATACAGGGTTTTGGTTTTGAGAATGATGTTTTTAGTACGGTTGCAACGTTAATTACGCTCACCGCAGGAACTATGTTTTTGGTTTGGTTGGGTGAGTTAATTACAGAAAATGGTATTGGTAACGGTATTTCGCTTATTATTTTTGGAGGTATTGTTGCTACTTTGCCTGGACTTATCCCTAATATTTCAACGTCCTCAATTATTGCGATAGCAGCGATTGTGATCATTGCCTTAGCGCTAACCTTTTTCATAGTATTCTTCCAAGAAGCCCAACGAAGAATACCAGTTCAGTATGCACGCTCTTCTTTTCGTGGTGGCCGCATGTATCGTCAACAAGGTCAAAGTTTCATTCCCCTAAAAGTGAATATGGCCGGGATGATTCCTTTGATTTTTGCTTTCTCAATCATGATTCTTCCGGCGGTAGTGGCAGGTTATTTTGTAAGTGCAGGTGGATGGATTGAAAGTGTGGCAAACTTTTTCATAGACCAGTTCCAGGGAGGTCGAGGTGGTGGCGGAAAAGGCTTATATTGGGCAGTTCTCTTTGGGTTAGTTTTGGTCTTCACGTTTTTTTATACAATTATCCAATATCAGCAGCAAAACATCTCGAAAAATCTTCAGCAGCAGGGAGCGTTTATTCCTGGTATTAGACCGGGCCCACCAACAGAAGCATATCTTTTAAGAGTAGTCACCCGTATTACTTGGGGAGGTGCGTTATTTTTGGGCCTCGTTGCAATTTCTCCATTTTTCATAGGGTTAGCAACAAATGTTCAGGCGATGACTATTTCGAGTGCAGGTTTCCTGATTGTAGTAGCTGTGGTGTTAGATACTATGAGGCAGCTTGAATCGCAGTTGGTTATGCGAAATTATGAAGGGTTTATCAATTAAAATGTTTATTGTTTTGTTAGGTCCTCCTGGTGCAGGTAAAGGGACTCAGGCGCAACGTATTGCAGTCAATACCGGTTTGCTTCATTTATCGACAGGTGACATGTTCCGAGAAAATGTAAAAGATAAAACGGAGCTAGGTGTTGTAGCAAAAACTTTTATGGATAAAGGTGAGCTTGTTCCAGATGAAGTAACAATTCAAATGATTTTAGAGCGAATAAATCGTAGTGATGCTATTTCTGGAGCCATGTTTGATGGTTTTCCNCGAAATCTTGTTCAGGCAAAAGCTTTAGATGATGCACTTGCCGANCGTGGNGACTCTATTATGCATGCGTTGCTAATTTCCGTTCCGGATGATGAGCTTGTTTCTAGATTAGGTGGTCGTTGGCTATGTAGAGAATGCGGGGCTGTTTATCATGAAAAAAACGATCCGCCAGAAAAAGTGGGGATTTGTGATTCCTGTTCCGGTGAGCTTTACCAGAGAGATGATGATCAGGCTGATGTAGTGCGTAGCAGGTTGGCGACTATGAAACCTCCGATTGAGTTAATNAACCACTACAAAGATGCTGATTTGTTAAGTGAATTTGATGGGACACGTGAGTTGGATGAAATTACTGCTGATCTTCTGGGAGTGTTACAACTGTGACAATAATTATTAAGTCTGATGATGAAGTCAAAATTATGAGGGAGGCTGGTCAAATAGTTGGCCAAACACTTCAGCAGATTCGTGAGATGGTTAAGCCAGGCATTAATCTTTTAGAAATCGAATCTTTTGTAGAAGAAGAATTTAAGCGTCGTGGTGCAGTTGAAACTTTTCGCAACTACAAGCCTGGACCACAGTTCCCCCCATACCCATCAAATGTCTGTGCGAGCGTGAATGATGAACTTGTTCATGGTATTCCCACAGATCGTGTTCTTAACGAAGGTGACATAGTTACATTCGATTTAGGTGCAACTTACAAAGGTTTTGTCGGGGATTCTGCTATAACAGTTCCAGTTGGTGAAATATCGGATGAAGCAAAGAACTTATTGAAGGTGACTGAGGAATCTTTATTTGCGGGTATAAAAGCAGCGCAGGCCGGAGATCATTTAAATGATATATGTACTGCCATCGAGGAGTCTATTTTGGCATCTGCGTCTAATTATTCCATTGTTACAAATTATGTTGGTCATGGTGTTGGTCGAGAAATGCATGAAGAACCACAAGTGCCGAATTATCGATTAGCGTTCAAAGGACCTCGTTTACGACATGGGCTGGTTTTGGCTCTTGAGCCTATGGTAAATGTAGGCACTCCTGAGACTTACGAGTGTGAAGATGGCTGGACGGTAAGGACTGCAGACGGTACGTTATCATGCCACTTCGAACATACTATTGCTATTCGAGAGGGTCGGGAAGCTGAAGTCCTTACTCTTCCGTGATGTTTATAATAGTAGAGAGGTTTATGTGATATGAAAGTCCGTGCTTCTGTGAAACGAAGGTGTGATAAATGCAAAATCATACGAAGGCATGGGCGTGTGCGAGTTATTTGTGATAATCCAAGGCACAAGCAGCGCCAAGGATAAAGGGATTGTAGGAGAAAAGGTAAGTAATGGTTCGTCTTTCTGGTGTCGATGTTCCGAATGAAAAGCGTGTGGAGATCGCGTTGACGTACATACATGGGATAGGACTAAAAAGGTCGCAGACAATTCTTTCGTCTACAGATGTCTCCTTCGATACTCGAGCAGGTGCTCTTACAGACGCTGAACTTGTACGTATCCGTGAATTTATTGAGAATAACTATCAGGTTGAGGGCGACCTCCGGCGCGAAGTGCGCCAGAACATAACCCGGCTTATGGAAATAAATTGCTACCGTGGCCAACGCCACCGTAGGAATTTGCCAGCGCGTGGTCAACGTACTCGCACCAATGCTCGACAGCAGCGTGGGAAGCGACAGACGGTGGCTGGTCGTCGCCGTGCAACTGCTACAACTTAGGACGGTAAATTAATGCCTAAAAAAGAGAAAAAATCTGTTCCCCGCGGTCGAGCTTACGTGAAGAGTTCATTCAATAACACAATAGTGACTCTTACCGATCCTAATGGGAATGTGATTGCCCAGTCATCATCGGGTGCAAATGGTTTTAAAGGTTCGCGTAAAAGTACCCCATTTGCTGCGCAACTTGCAGGAGAGACTGCAGCAAGGAAAGCCATGGATAATGGTATGCAAACCATTGAGGTATATGTGAAAGGTGCTGGCAGTGGCAGAGAGGCTGCTGTGCGTGCGCTCCAAGCTACTGGCCTAAGTGTGACTGCTATTCGAGATGTGACTCCGTTGCCACATAATGGATGCCGACCTCGTAAAGAGAGAAGGGTCTAGTATGGCTCGTTATACTGGTCCTGTTTGCCGTCTTTGTCGCCGTCAGGGCGAGAAGCTTTATTTGAAGGGTGATCGTTGTTATACACAGAAGTGTAGTTTCGAAAAGCGGCCACATCCTCCTGGACCTAGGTCAACAAGGCGTCGAAAAATTAGTGATAGAGGTTTGCAGTTGCGTGAGAAACAGCGAGCCCGAGCCACTTATGGGTTGTTAGAAAGACAGTTTGTTAGGTATTACAACGAGGCAGTACGTCAACCTGGTGTTTCAGGTGCGAATCTCGTTCGTATACTTGAAAGTCGTTTAGACAATGTTGTTTATCGTACTGGTTTTGCTAATTCGCGCAATCAGGCACGTCAGATGGTAAGGCATGGACTAATTGCGTTGAATGGAAAGAAAGCGGATATTCCCTCCATTATGCTTCGTGAAGGTGACGCAGTAGCATTTACTGAGCGAGGACAGCGCAGTGAGTTATTCGCAATTTTAAAGGAAGGTGTTGCTTCAAAAACAATACCTGATTGGTTAAATCTAGATGTTTCGGCTATGAGTGCAAATGTGGGGGCTCCTCCATTAGTTGCTCGAGGCGAAACGCACAACTTTAATGAAAACGTCATTATCGAGTATTACTCCCGCTAGGAGCTTTTTAAATGTCTATAACTGACTCAATAACCAATGATTCGCTTGAAGAACTTTCAGATGACTATTCTGAAGAGATAGTAGCGCCTGAACTACCTACATTTAGTGTTAGCGATCAGACGGATGACTACGCGTGTTTTGTTGCCGAACCACTTAAGCCTGGATATGGAACAACTGTTGGAAATGCACTACGCAGATTGCTGTTAAGTAGTCTTGATGGAGTAGCTATTGGCTCAGTCCGTATAGATCAGGTGCAGCATGAATTTTCAACAATTCCAGGAATGCGGGAAGACACTATAGAGTTTCTGCTCAATGTAAAAGAGGTCCGTTTAAAACCGATATCTTCAAAGCTAGGGACCCTTTCGCTTAACAAGAAAGGCGCTGGGGAAATCACTGCGGCAGATCTGCAAATTCCGCCAGATTATGAACTGGTAAATCCGGATTTACATCTGGGTACTTTAGATGGGAAAGATGCGGAGATATCTGCGGAATTTCATGTTAGGTCAGGAAATGGTTACTTGCCTGCTACTGATGTTGAGGGCTTGCCCATTGGTGTGATACCAGTGGACTGTATCTTTTCTCCGGTAAGGAAATGTAATTTCCGTATAGAGAAAGTACGTGTTGGTCAGTCGACGAATCATGAGCGTTTGGTTTTGGAGATTTGGACAGATGCGACAATCGAGCCTCTAAAAGCGATTAGTCGTGCATCCGATATTGTAATTGAACAATTCTTGGCAATCCGCTCTTTTACTGATCCGCAGGCACCAGAAATTGATCTAGAAGCTGAGCTTAGTCCTCCTGTTGTTGAGGAACCAATTGAAGAAAAAGACGATACCCCAATTGAAACTCTGGAGCTTTCTGTCAGAACTTTTAATGCTTTGCGTCGCAGTGGAATAAACACAGTGGGCCAAATTGTGGAGCATTCTAAGGGGGAGTTGCTGAGTTTAAGGAATTTCGGCGAGAAAAGTTTTGTTGAGTTACGTGAAAAACTTATCGCGGGTGGATTTGCGGATCCTTCATCTGAAGGAATCCAGGCGATTCTTCCTTCTTCAACGGCAAGTTCTGGTTTTAGTGATCAAGGTGATGAAGATTTATCCGCTTTGGGGAAGGCGCTTAAGGCAGCTTTACGTGAAGCCGGTAATGATGAGCTTTTAGCAGCAGATGATGAAGAATAAGTAGATGCGTCATCGAAAGTCTGGTCGCCACTTGGGAAGGGATAGTGCTCATAGGAAAGCACTATATCGTAACCTTGTGACCGATCTTTTTCGATATGAGCGAATTGTTACGACTTCAGCAAAAGCTAAGGAAATTCGACCTCTTGCTGAACGGATAATTACCTTAGGTAAACGTGGTAGTTTGCATGCACGGCGTCAAGCTTTGAGCTATTTATTTGACCGTGATGTAGTGGCACATGTTTTTGATGATTTAGCTGTGAGGATGTCTGATCGATCCGGTGGGTATCTGCGTATTACTCAGCTCGAGCCTAGAAAAGGCGATGGAGCTTCTATGGCTGTGATTGAGACTGTTGATTATAGAGGAGAGCAATCTCCTGAGGCAGAAGTAGAAGCAGAAGTAGAAGCAGAAGTAGAAGCAGAAGTAGAAGCAGA
>JAKUNN010000042.1 GCA_022451885.1 Dehalococcoidia bacterium
CGCCGCAATGAGGTTTCAAGAATCAAGGTTAAAGATGTTGATGAAGGTCCAAGACGTAGGGACAGTGATTCTGATGATGGTCCACGACGCCAAGATGGTGACTTTGATGAAGGTCCAAGGCGTAGGGATAGCGATTTTGATGATGGTCCACGACGAGGTGGCTTTTCGAGAAGTAGTATGGATCGCGGCGGTAACCGTGGAGGCAATCGCGGCGGTAGCCGTGGTGGTCCTCGTGGCGGTAACCGTGGTGGTAACCGTGGCAGTAGTGGTGGTGGAGGTGGAGCGAGTCGTGGCGGAGCAAGCCGTGGTTGGACACGTAGGCGCGATTCCGATGGTAATGAGCCTTCCGCACCGAGACGTGGCCTAGGTGGAAGTGGTGATTACGAGGGCGATGAATAGGCTGTAAGTGTGCGCTTATACGAATATGAAGGGAAGCGGCTTTTACAGTCTGAGAGCCTAAGTGTCCCTGCTGGCATCGTAACTACGGATGTTAATGATGCTGTGGAATTTCAAAAAATGCATTCGAGGCTTGTTGTAAAAGCTCAGGTTCTCAGTGGGAACAGAATGAAGGCAGGGGTTATTAATTTTGCTAGCACTTCAGAATCTGTAATTAATGCGACAAAGGAAATATTTTCAAAAGAACTGAAAAATTTTGAGATTCATAGTGTTCTGGTTGAAGAAGAGATTGAATTTACGCAAGAATTATTTTTAGGAATAACTTGGGACCTTCCCGCGCGTTTGCCTGTGGCTTTAGTGTCTTTACATGGAGGGATAGACATCGAGGACGTAGGTAAAGATTCAGTAGTTCGAAAATATTTATCCACGATTGATGAAGATCAAGAGAAAAACTTTACAGAATTGCTTCAGGAAATCGGTTTTATTGATGATGATTTAGTTCGTTTAGTAGGTATTTTTTCGGTTCTTTGGCGACTTTTTAAGAAAATGCACGCAAATTTAATAGAAGTTAATCCACTTGTCCGCGCTAAAGACGGGAGATGGGTAGTTTTAGATGTGCATATGGAGTTGGATGATGATGCGATGTACTTTTTTGAGGAGCATTTGAGGAAGGTGGATATTGAGCCTGTTCTTAGACCAACTCGTAAACCATCACGATTAGAGATTCAGGCAACAAATATAGATCAATCTGATCATCGAGGTGTTGCTGGTCGCGTTATTGAGTTTGATGGAGAGCTTGGTTTACTGATAGGTGGAGGTGGTGCGAGCCTTACTATTTTTGATTCAGTTCGTGCCCATGGGGGAAGGCCAGCAAATTATTGTGAAATTGGTGGTAATCCGAGTGTTAGTAAAGTAGCTGAATTAACTGCTCTTTTATTAAACAAACCAACAATTGAAAAAATCGCGGTCATAATGAATGTTGTGAATAACACTCGGGCAGATCTCATAGCCCGAGGTGTTATTGCTGGCTGCTTAAAAGCTGGCTGTGTCCCTTCTGAAACGGTAGTTGTTTTTAGGGTCCCAGGTTCCTGGGAAGAGGAAAGTTTTCAGTTGCTTAAGCATTATGGAATTGAACCAAGTGATCGCAATGAAAGCCTTGATGAAGCAGCTAAGCGTGCTGTTAATGCTGTTAAATAGGCTTGCTTAGAGCTTGGGTAAGAATTCTTCTAATTCAAAATCTGAAATATGTTTCTGATAACGATCCCATTCAGCTTGCTTATTTTTTAGAAGAATTTCAAGAACATGTGTGCCTAATGTGTCTTTAATAACTGATGAATTTGCAGCTGCGTCGATAGCATCTGAAAGGTTTCCAGGTAGAGTGCCGATACCTCGTTCTTCACGCTCTTTTCTAGTCATTTCAAAAACGTTTTCTTCTATGGGTTCTGGTAATTGACGTTCTTGTTCAATTCCGTCTAATCCGGCAGCAAGCATTACAGCGAAAGTAAAATATGGATTACACGCAGGGTCAGGCGAACGGTATTCTACGCGTGTATGTGTTTCATCGGCACTTGCATATTCAGGTATACGAACTAAATCACTTCTATTGCGGCGTGCCCAACTAATATATACAGGAGCTTCAAACCCTGGCTGCAGCCGTTTGTAACTATTTAACCACTGGTTGGTAATAAGGGTGATGCTAGGTGAATTATGAAGTAATCCTGCAACGTAGGCTTTTCCTAGAGCACTAAGATGGTAAGGATCAGTGCTGTCATAAAATGCATTTCGTTCCCCTTTAAATAGTGATTGATGAACGTGCATTCCACTTCCATTTTCATCTTGAAGCGGTTTTGGCATAAAAGAGGCATATACCCCGTTGGCGGCTGCTATCTCTTTTACTACTAGCCGATATGTCATGGCATTGTCTGCCATTGTTAAGGCGTCTGTGTAACGCAAAACTATTTCATGTTGACTTGGGGCGACTTCATGATGGCTCGACTCAACTTCTATTCCCATTGATGAAAGTGCTAAAACGGTATCTCTTCGCAAATCGGTTCCGGCATCACCCATCTGATCAAAATAACTTGCTTGATCAAGTGGTTGAGTGCCCGAGCTGTCTTTAAAGTAAAAATATTCCATTTCTGGGCTTACATAAAACGTATAGCCTAGTGACTGCACTCTTTCTAATTGATTTCTCAAGATTCGTCTAGGATCTCCCTCGAAAGGTTCACCATCAGGTCGATAGATGTCACAAAACATACGAGCTACGCCTTGCTCGCGGGGTCTCCATGGAACTAGTTGAAATGTTGTAGGATCCGGGACTGCGATCATGTCAGATTCGTCAATACGTGCGAAACCTTCGATGCTGGAACCGTCGAATCCAACACCTTCCTCTACTGCTTTCTCGACTTCTTCTACTGTAATTTGTAAGCTCTTTAATGCTCCCAAAATATCTGTAAACCATAGCCGTATGAATTTAACATCATTTTCCCGACAAGCTGACAGGATATAACTCGCAGATTCACTCATTGAAGGCTCCTATATAGAGTCTAGAATTATAATCGATTTTTGATTCCAAAAGTTTCGATTTTATGACGTTTTTTTAATGGTTGCTTATTTGCTTCTTTTTCCAATCCTGGAAAAAAGGGTTATTTGCCTTTTCATCAGCTATTGTTGTTTCCGCCATATGACCCGGTAAGACTACAGTTTCATCAGGCAATTTTGTTAGCATTGTGTTGATACTGCGCATTTCCTCTTCATAATCTCCGCCGGGTAAATCCGTTCTCCCGATAGATCCTTTAAAGAGCGTGTCACCACTAAAAAGTAGCCCTTCTGTGTAATAACTCATGCTTCCTGGTGTATGTCCCGGTGTTTCTATTGCTTCGAGTCTTAAACCTTCGACTTCAACTATGTTTCCTCCAGTTACATAATTATCCGGATCTGGGGGACCTTCTTGCACATCCAAGTTAAATCTTTTTACAGTGTCTTTCCATCCATTTTGTAATAACCCCAAATCTGCTTTATGTAACAGGAATCTGGCATTTGTTGCTTCTTGAACACCTCTCACGCCTAGAACATGATCTACATGTGCGTGTGAGTTAGCAATAATTTTAATGTTCACTCCCATATCTTTGGCGAGATCCATTACCTCGTTTGGCTGATCTCCGGGGTCTATACAAATAGCCTCTCCTGTTCGGCGGTTGCCGATAATCCAACAGTTTTCAGCAAAGACACCTACGACTATGCCTTTTACCATAATTTCGTTAACTACATCCATTATCGTTCCATTGTCTTAGCTATGAGCATTAATCACTACTAAAAGGTAACTCTTGAGAGTCACTAACACGGCGCCCTTGGCTCTGATGGACTTTGGTTATTTCATCTGATTCTATTTCTTTTACTGTTGTAGTTCTGTTGCCGCGAACCATAGAGACGGTCCCGGTACGAGTCAATTCACGAATTCCATAAGGTTTGCATAAATCAAGTAAAGCATCGATTTTTTCTTGATCCCCAGTGATCTGGAGTATTAGGGAACTTGTTGCGATGTCTACTATATTTGCTCTGAATAGATTAGCGATTTCGATAATCTCATGACGATTCTCGCCGGTACAACGAATTTTCATTAACACTAATTCACGGGAGACCATGGCCTCATCTGTTAAATCACTGACTTTTACAACATCTATTAATTTGTAAAGTTGTTTAACTACTTGTTCGACTGGGGCACTTGCACCATCGACAACAAGTGTAATTCTACTTAATCCTTCAGATTCACTATGTCCAACTGCGAGAGATTCGATATTAAACCCGCGGCGTCGAAAGAGCCCTGCAACCCTTTGTAGAACACCTGGTTTGTCTTCAACGATTGCAACAACTATATGTTGAGCAGGTGAATTTCCATTCATACTCATCGAATTAACTCTTTTTCTGGGATTTCTATGGTTTCTCGTAGTGCTGCGCCAGCCGGAACCATAGGCCAAACGTTCTCCTCTTGATCTACATGGAAATCAATTAAAACAGGTCCATCAAATTCTCGAGCTTCAGCAATTGCAGGTAAGACATCTGCTTTTGTTTCAACCTTGATTGCTTTGATTCCGTAGGCTTCTGCAATTTTGCTAAAGTCTGGCTGTGTGACAGCAACTGAAACGTAGTTGTCATCGTAGAAAAGCTCTTGCCATTGTCGAACCATTCCCAAATAAGCATTATTCATAATTGCGATTTTTACAGGTGCGCGTTCATCGATACATACTGCCAGTTCCTGTAGAGTCATTTGGAATCCTGCGTCTCCACAAATGGCCCAAATTTCAGCATCTGGTTTAGCTATTTGTGCACCTATTGCAGCTGGTAGTTCGAACCCCATTGTTCCTAGCCCTCCAGACGAGATCAATTGTCTTGGGTCGTTGTAGAAATAATGCTGTCCAGCCCACATCTGATGCTGCCCTACGCCTGTTGTTATCGTGGCTTGTCCATTAGTTTCTTCATAGAGGGACCGTATGATGTATTGAGGAATAAGTCGACGTGTTTCACGGACCTCAAGGCTTGGATGCTCTTCAGCGACCTTCTCTATCCATGATAACCAAGGCTTATTGTCTCCGGTTGGAATTATTTCTGTTATTTCTGGGAGCACTTGCTTAACATCACCTACGACAGGAATTGCAGTAGGCAAGTTTTTCCCTATTTCTGCCGGGTCAATATCGATGTGTACGATTGTTGCATCTGGATTAAAGTCTGAGAATCTTCCCATCGCTCTATCATCAAAACGCATTCCGATACCTATGACAACATCAGCTTCATCTGCAGCCATATTTGCATGATACATGCCGTGCATGCCCAACCAACCATAGCTAAGTTGGTGGGTTTCTGGGAATCCGCCAATTCCAAGAAATGTTGTAATAACGGGGATATTAGCTTTCTCTGCTAAAGCTACAAGTTCAGCTTGTGCATTTCCCCATTTAATCCCATGACCTGAGATGATTAGCGGTTTTTTTGCCGTACTGATTGCTTCTGCTGCACGCCTGATCATCCCAGTATGTCCCTTTGTGTTTGGCTTATATCCACGAAGATTTATCTTTTCTGGCCAAATAAATTCAACTTCCTCTTGCAAAACATCTTTAGGAATATCGATATGTACCGGTCCAGGTCGGCCACTACTTGCGATATGAAAAGCTTCTCTTACCGTCATTGCGATGTCTTCAGCACGCATAACTAAATAATTGTGTTTAGTTATCGGTTGTGTGATACCTGTGGAGTCTGCCTCTTGGAAACCATCTTTTCCCAACAAGGTCCGAGCAACATTTCCCGTAATTGCAACCATTGGTGTTGAATCGAGAAAAGATGTGGCTATTCCAGTCACAAGATTTGTTGCCCCGGGTCCACTTGTTGCTAAACAAACCCCTACTTCACCCGTTGCACGCGCGAAACCATCAGCCATATGTGCAGCTGATTGTTCATGTCTTACCAATACATGATGTATTTCTGGAAACTCAGGAATTGCATCGTAAAGTGGTAGAACTGCTCCTCCGGGGTATCCGAAGACAGTAGTTGTACCTTCCCGCTTAAGGCACTCAAGCAGGATCTGGGATCCATTCATCTTAACCATAAGGAAACCTACCAAGCTCTTAATTTTTTTCTATCCCTGTTCCTGGTTAGGACGGGTTAGTGCCTGGCATACCTCTCGGTTATGCCGGTTTAAGTAGAGGATTTCCCTAACCTAAACTTAAGCGAAAAAGGTGCGATCGATAAATCGCAATCCTACGAGCCTGTATTAACTATCGGGGGTCATTTGTTAGTGTGCAACAAAAATTCTATGAGTTTATAACTCTATGAGTTTCCTGCTACTCTCCAATATTCTTGTGATCTTTTCTTTTTCTTTAAGTTCTGTGTAGATTCTTAATAATGGTTCGGTTCCAGAAATACGAAATAATAGCCAACCATCTTTAAGCAAAAATCGCCAACCATCTCTCGTATCTATTGCTTGAATTTGTTCCCCTGCTATCTCGTTTTTATCGAATGTTTTTAAGCGTTCTTGGATTTTTGGTCGTTGTTCTTCGGTAATTTCAATATCTATACGCTCGTAAAAATGGGTGCCTACAAGAGAATAAACATCTTCTAATAGGGTATGTGGTTCTTTCCCAGTAGTAACAATTGCTTCGATCAAATAGAGTGCTGCCAAAATCCCATCACGTTCCGGTATATGTCCTCGGAATCCGTACCCTCCACTCTCCTCTCCACCTATTAAAGCATCGTGTTCGACCATTGTAGGGCCTATATATTTGAATCCAACAGGAGTTTCGTAACATGGTGAGCCATATTTTTCTGCGAGGAGTTTTACCATATTTGTGGTGGTTATTGACTTTATAACTGCACCAGTAAGATTTTTTTCTGCCAACAAGTAGTTAACTAATATTGCAAAAGTTCCGAGTGAATCTAGGTAGCCTGTTGTTGGGTCAACGATTCCCAACCTGTCAGCATCACCATCATTAGCCAGTCCTATAGAGTAGGGTTTTGTTGTGGTTAGCTTGATTAATTCTTGCAAGTTTTCTTCTACTGGTTCAGGTGCTCGAATTCCGGGAAAACGTGGGTTAACCTCCGAATGAATTTCATCAATTACAAGAGATTTTCCGTCCAAGATTTCTTGTAATAAGCCACTCCCTGTTCCGTACATAGAATCGACGGCAAGGTGTAGCCCTGAGGACTGTATTCTCGGTAGATCTATTTGTGTTTTAAGGTGTGCTAAATATCCTTCTAGAGGATTAAATTTTGTAATTAAGTCGGAATTTAGTGGTGCTATCTGTACTTTCACTCCATTTTTTAGAATGTCATTTGCACGCTGTTCGATACTGTTCACAATTTCTGGACTTGCGCTACCACCGAGGCGTGATTTTATCTTAATGCCATTCCATTGATAGGGATTGTGGCTGCTTGTTACGATTACTGCACCAGACGCCTTGCTTTCAACCACTCTGAAACTAAATGCTGGCGTAGGTGCCGGCCTATCTGTTATTTCAACAGCTATACCATTTCCTGCTAATACGCGTGCAACAGTTTTTGCAAATTCATCAGATTCAAAGCGAGTATCATATCCGACGACCACAAGTTTTTCGTGTGTGTTTGTTGATGAAATGTACTCAGCAACTGCTTGAGTGCATGCACGAACATTTTCAAAGGTGAACTCCTCACCAATAATAGCTCTCCACCCATCTGTTCCAAAGCGTATTGTACTAGCCATCCGTCTCATCATAGCGTTCACCGGGCAACAGATGTGTTCCTGGTTTTAAGTGTTTTCTTGGTGGCACTGTAGAACCACTCGCTAGTACCGAAGATTCGATTGTGGCTCCTTCTCCTATTGTGACCCCATCTGCAATGATAGAGTCCTCGATTTTAACGTTTTCCTGAACATGCACATTTTCCCAGAGTACAGAATTAAGGATCTCTACATTTTTATTAATTACAGTGTTCTTTCCTATGCAATTACCTTGTAAAGATACATCTTGAAAGTGGTTGTTATTTGCTATGATGTTGCCACCGTCGCGTTGTGCAATTTGTTGATTGATTTTTAAATAGCGTTCTGGTGTACCAAGATCTGCCCATAGGCCGTCAAATTGATATCCAAAAACAAGTTGGTTGCGTGCGACCAGAGAGGGGAATAGAGTTTCCTCCACGCGTACCTTGCCAGGTGGTATTTCCTCAACAAGTTTCTCCTCAAAAATCCAAACGCCAGCGTTTACTAGATTACTTTGCTCAGTTCCAGGTGGTGGTTTTTCAACGAAGCCAGTTATTAAAGAAGAGTTGTTCAGAACTGCGACACCATATGCGGAAGGATCTTTAACTTTACATAATGCTAAAGTTAAACTGGCATTTATTTGGTTATGGTTTTTTATTGCCTTGGTTAAATCAAAATCAACAAAGATATCTCCATTTAAAACTAGAAATTGATCTTTCAGGCCAGCTGTAGTTACAGCATTTCGAATTGCTCCTCCGGACTCTAACCGCTCTCTTTCAACCACATGTTCAATTTCTAAGTTTCTGTAGCTGCCTTTTGGATATTTCAGGCTAAGTGTTTCGTTGTTTTGTCCGAGTGCTAGGACGATACGTTGAACACCGTGTTCCAATAGCCAGTCAAATAACCACTCAATAGCAGGTTTATTTCCTACAGGTACAACACTTTTATGTCTTTTAAGGGTTAGGGGGCGTAAGCGAATACCTTGCCCACCGACTAATATGATCGCATCCATAACTATGCGGTACGGGTTAAATTGGCATGTTTTGCTAAAGCGCTTGCTTTGCTGGTGTCTTCCCAGGGTAAGTTAAGGTCATTTCTTCCGAAATGTCCGTAGCATGCAACATTTTCGTAAAATGGTTGAGTAAGTTTCAAGTCTCTGATTATGGCTGCAGGTCTTAGGTCAAACTCCTTTTTTATGGCAGAAATTATAGCTTCTTTCGGTACATTTCCTGTCCCAAACAGTTCTACGTTTATCGCCATTGGCTCAGCAACACCTATTGCATATGAGACAGTGAATTCGCATCTGTCTGCCAAACCTGCAGCTACAATTGTTTTTGCGACCCACCTAGCAGCATATGAAGCTGACCGGTCGACCTTTGAAGGATCTTTCCCACTGAAAGCACCACCTCCATGACGTGCCACACCTCCATATGTATCTACAATTATTTTTCGACCAGTAAGTCCTGTGTCACCTTCTGGCCCCCCCACGACAAATCTTCCGGAAGGGTTAATAAAGAGTTTTGTGTTCTGGTTAAAAATTGGCTCGTTTAAAATCGGTTCCACTACTTTTTCGCGAACCTCACTTTGTATTGTCTCAAGTTCAACTTTCTCGGTATGTTGTGTAGAGATCACTACTGCTTCTATTTGTGTTGGTTTCCAAGAGTCGTCATATGCAATTGTTACCTGTGATTTTCCGTCAGGGAGCATCCATGGAATGCTTTGATCTTTCCGAACACTTGCAAGTTTTTTTGTTAATTGATGTGCGAGTGAAATTGTTAGTGGCATGAGCTCAGGAGTTTCATTACAAGCAAAACCTATCATCATTCCCTGATCTCCTGCGCCCATTGAAGCAGCAGAATCATTTGTTTCACCAGTTCGTAGTTCAAGGGATTGAGTTACGCCAGCAGAAATATCTGCAGATTGTTTGTTCAGGTGAACTAGAATCTCGGAATCATGGATGTTAAATCCAGTTAGGTCT
Organism: Dehalococcoidia bacterium; assembly: GCA_022451885.1. Taxonomy (GTDB): domain Bacteria; phylum Chloroflexota; class Dehalococcoidia; order Tepidiformales; family Tepidiformaceae; genus JAKUNN01. Next base: position 9,594 of record JAKUNN010000042.1, read on the forward strand.
GAGTCGTAACCTATTCGTTTTATTGTTTTCCTGATTGTTTCTTGGATATCCACGTTGGCAGTAGATGTGATCTCTCCCGTTATAACTATTAAGTTGGATGCAATCATAGCTTCACAGGCAACTCGTGCATCCTTATCTTTTGTTAGGAAGGCATCTAGGATAGCATCGGAGATTTGATCACAAACTTTATCTGGATGACCTTCTGTAACGCTTTCAGAAGTGATGAAATGAGTCACTAAGTTCCACCTTCCCAGCTTGCGAGATATCTCTCTTGAATATCGGTCAGCGTATCAATAGAAATATCCATTGCGTTAAGTTTCATACGTGCTATCTCGTGGTCTATTTCGTGTGGAAGTGTGTAAACGATTTTTTTAAGGTTACTTGCATTTTCAAGTAGCCATTCTATACCAAGTGCCTGGTTAGCGAATGACATATCCATTACAGAAGCTGGATGACCTTCTGCAGCTGCTAAGTTAACCAATCTTCCTTCGCTTAGTAAATATATTTTTCGGCCGTCATTGAGATTATATTGAGTAACTGATCCACGAATTTGGCGCTTTCCTTCGCTGGTTTCTTCTAAATTTTTTACATCTATTTCATTATCGAAATGTCCACTGTTAGCAAGCATTGCTCCATTTTTGAGTAGTTTAAAGATGTCTGGACCAATAACATCTCGATTTCCTGTAGCGGTTATAAAGATATCACCGGTTTTAGCTGCATGTTCCATAGTCTGAACTTCGAACCCGTCCATTGTTGCCTCGAGGGCTCTGAGATGATCTATTTCAGTAACTATTACTTTTGCACCCATTCCACGGGCTCTTGTAGCAAGTCCACGGCCACACCAACCGTACCCCGCGACAACCACTGTTTTTCCTGATAACAAGACATTAGTTGCGCGAATTATCCCATCAAGGGTTGATTGGCCTGTTCCATATCGGTTGTCAAACAGATGTTTTGTATCAGACTCATTTACTGCCGCAATCGGATATTCAAGTGCGTTTTCAGCAGCCATAGCTTTTAGTCGGATAACACCAGTAGTAGTTTCCTCTGTTCCACCTATTATTTGTGGAAGGAGTTCACGTTTTTCTCGATGTATCGTTGCAACTAAGTCTGCCCCATCATCCATAGTGATATGCGGTTGATGATCAACTGTCGCTTTGATGTGATTGTAGTATGTTTCGTTATCCTCATTATTTTTTGCAAAAACTGAAACATGATGTTTAGTTACTAATGCTGCTGCAACATCATCTTGTGTTGAAAGGGGATTACTTGCGCAAAGACGTACTTCTGCTCCCCCATCTTGTAAAGCTAAAATGAGGTTTGCAGTTTCTGTGGTTACATGTAGGCACGCTCCAATGCGTATACCTGCAAGAGGTTTCTCCTCTGAGAATCTTTCACGTATTTGTCTCAATACGGGCATTTCTCTTTCAGCCCATGCAATACGCTGTTCACCTACTTCAGCGAGTTCTAAATTATTTACGTCATATGGTGGGAGCTCAGCTTTAGTCAATGTTGTACCTTTTTAAAATCATAGTGTCGCCTCAGATTGTCAGTCTTGATTGTAAACGTAAACCAAATGCACGTAGATTCACGCCAAAGTGTTGTCGCGCATTGGTTTCGATTATGGTGTCTCCCTCAAGATAGCCAAGATGTTTGTATGCCGCTAGGGCTGGGTCATTTTTGGGGTCAACTGTTAAAACAACAGTTGTGCAGAATTTCAATAATTCTTCAGTGGTTGAACTTGTAACAGTTGTAGCGAGTCCCTGTCCGCGATATCTTGGGAGCGTATAGACATTTCCGACGACTGCAACCTGTTCTTCCCTTGAGACAATATGCGTTCCAGCAATTGCTGTTAGCCGACCTTGGTTAATTATCCCGTAATACACACCTTCGTCTATATGCTGAGCTTGATAATAAGTCGGTCGTCCTTCAGATCCGTACAGCTGGTTAATCCGATGAACATCTAGTCCAGAAAGTTTTACTTGGACATTTTTATGGTCTGGCCTAAAGTTTTTTCGATCAACTGTTAGTCTTAGCATCTCTTGCGTACTGAAAAGGTGGTGTGTTTTTTGAATGGCCTCAAGGTGTTTTGGCTGACAACTCATATATGTAAGAGCTGGTCCTGGGTGTACGCGTAGAATTTTTTCAATTGCATAAGGATCGCCGAAGGTCATTGTCGCCTCCCCTAATCCTCCTTTGCTATGCATGACGAGGCCGGTTTTTTTATTTGTCTCGTTTGTTAGATTGAACCATTGCGTTTTTTCAAATAGAGACGTATCCAGTTGACCTAGTGCGTATGCCGAATAGTTTCGTTCGGTATTCAGTAATTCACGAATTGTGTTGCGGTCATGTAGTTCTATAACCTGTTCATTTTTTCTACGTGTTCGTATCGAACCCCACCTAAGCTCTTTGGCGGCCATTACACTATTTCCTCTACGAAAGTCATTTTTCTAAGTGCTTGGTAGCGTTCTTCTATCTCATGGCGGGTCAGCGTTAATAAACGCAAAGGTCCAAAATCCTCACAGACAAACGATGCGGTTGCTGATCCGTACAAAATTGCCCTCCGTATCGATTCCCTTGTGACTATACCTTCTTCATCTAAAGATCCAAGAAATCCTCCAACAAATGTATCTCCAGCGCCTGTGGGGTCAACGACTTGAGTGATTGGAAATGCAGTGGCTGCAAAATGGTCTTCTTTTGTCAGTGAAATTACACCGTATTCCCCCAGCTTAATGATTGTGCCGTTTATATCTTGATCAAGTAAAAATTGACCTGCTTCTAGAATGGTCGATTTCTTAGTAAGTTGTTTTGCTTCCTCATCGTTAATACAGGCAAAAGTTGCTTTTTGCATCGCGGTAATAACGTTCTGGGGCGATGCTTCTAAAAAATATGCAATTGTATCTATGACTGTTGCTTTTGCGGTACCAACAGTTTGAATTAATTTTTGTTGTTGTGAAGGATCAGCTGCTGCAGTGAATAAAAACTCACTATTCTCCCATTCTTGAGGTAGTTGAGGTTGCCAAAAACTGTTGACACCCAATTTGGTTTCAAGAGTAACTCGTGTACTCATATCTTCCGAATAGCGGCACCGCCATCGGCTTGTTTCCTCACCCTGAATTTGTTCTAAACCAGAGAGGTCGATATTTTTTTCTTGGAGTAGCTCTAACATCTCGGGGGGGAAATCAGACCCAATTGCTGCAAGTAAGCGCACCTTCGTGAAGATTGCTCCTGCGAGTGCAGCACAAGTTGCAGACCCCCCTAATGAATTTGTTACTTTCCCATATGGGGTTTCAATATCATCTAAAGCGACCCATCCGGAAATTAAAACGGTCACCTATTTGTCCCCAGCCTTATTTTTTAACAAGGGAAGTAATCTTTTTTTAGTTTCAGGGTCTATTAAGTTCATATTAGTGATTAATGCATTATCTAATGAATTTTTACATGAACAATTGCGGGGTTTATATGGTTGTAACACAAGCTCATTTACGACCTTTTGGCTTTTTTTAACGTTGGACAGTAATACCTTAGCAACAGTGCTTGCTTCAACAGGTTGTTGTCCTTCTTGCCAGCAATCGTAATCAGTTACCATTGCAAGCATCCCGTAACAGATCTCGGCCTCTCTTGCTAGCTTCGCTTCTGGCAGCGCTGTCATCCCAACTAGGCTTGCACCCCATTTTTGAAAAAGGTGACTTTCAGCAATTGTTCCGAAAGTAGGACCCTCAATGCAGATGTATGTACCTGCATTGTGTGAGTTTTCCTGTGCTGTAGTAATCGCTTCAATTAGATCTTCACGTAACACTTTGCAAAAAGGTTCTGCCATGCTCACATGAGCAACAATGCCGTTCCCAAAAAATGTTGCAGGTCTATTGCCTGATGTGCGATCTATTAGTTGGTCTGGAACGACAAGGTCCTTAGGATTGTAGTCTTTTCGGAGTGAACCAACTGCAGATACTGCAATTATCCGCTCTACTCCAATAGATTTGAGAGCCCAGATATTTGCTTGTTGAGGTATTTCAGAAGGGAGTAACTGATGATTTTCGCCATGACGTGCAAGGAAAACTATCCGTTGGTCTAAAAGTTTCCCTGAGATGATTGGAGCACTTGGTAGTCCGTAAGGTGTTTCGATTCGAACTTCCTGTATCTCTTCCAGTCCAGGCATTGTGTAGAAGCCAGATCCGCCGATTACAGCTAATCGGATATCTGAAAAATCATCTGCAGGTTCAGACATCGTCTTTTTCTCCATATAAATTATGTTCCGTAACTTTTGTAATAGGTTGTTGATAGGGTGGTTTCAGTATTTCGTGCTCTGTAATTATTGCAGTAATTAAATCTCCTGGTGTCACGTCAAACGCTGGATTGTAGGCATCTATTTTTTTGGTTGTCCACCGTTCTTTTCGGAAACCGCCTACTTCTGAAGAGTCGCGATGTTCAATCGGGATGTCCTTTCCAGTACTACAGAACTTGTCGATGGTAGTAGTTGGTGCAGCAATGTAGAAAGGTATGTTATGGCGGTTTGCAAGGACAGCTAAGCCATAAGTGCCGATTTTATTTGCGGTATCCCCATTAATAGCGATTCGATCTGCGCCAGTTATTACTGCAGAAATCAATCCAGAGCTTATTAGTGAGGCAGCAGCAGTATCTGGGAGAAGAGTTGCAGGTATGCCCATCTGTTCTAGCTCCCACATTGTTAATCGTGCTCCTTGAAGAAGTGGACGTGTTTCTGTCGCGTAACATCTGTCAATATTCCCTTGTTGCCAACATTCTTGAATGATCGCCAGAGCCGTGCCATTTCCTCCAGTGGCCAGTGGTCCTGTATTGCAATGAGTTAGGACACCTCCTGTTATTCCAGACAGGGTTGCTCCTAGCTTGGCAATTTTTAGATCGTTTTGTTTTTGTAATTCCAGTTTTTTTTCTGCGAAATTCCATAAAAACTGGTTTCGTTTCCTTGGTGTAAGTTCGAGGCATTTCTGTAGCGCCTCTGTGATTAATAGACCTAGTTCATTAGCTGTAGGTCGACTGCCTATGATTTTTTTTGCAACTTTTTCAAGTGCTTGTTTTTCTGTTCCATATTCCGAAGAACCTATTGCGAGTCCACAAATACCAGCTATTCCAATCAGTGGAGCGCCGCGCAGCTGTAAGGATTGAATTGCTTTTATAACTGATTCTGTATCTTTCAAAAATACGCGAGTTTTTTCCCTTGGTAACAGAGATTGATCGAGTATTTTGATACCTTCTCCTTTAAAAAGTTCAATGGGCAAAAGATCTTTTTTAGTCGTCACTATTCTTCTCAAAAACCTGATTAGCAAACAGTTCCATAGATTCATACGTCAGATTTGGTTCGACTCCCGGAGGTATTGCCCACCAATAAAAATGACTCGCATCAAGTTCCGAACTTAGCGACTCAATAATGATTTGTGCTCGTTCGGGTGTCACGATGATGTCGGGGAAAAGGCTCCGTATTTCTTCAGGATTTTCAAATTTGGGATGCCTTGGTTGTCCTGCCGCTGCAAACCATTCCGCATAGTGATTTCTTTGATAAAAAATCGAATCTTTTACTGTTTCCCAAACTGTATCTGGTTCATTTGCTATCAATGCCCATGGTGTAGTAATTGCAATTCTTTTTGGAAGCGGTCCTTTGTTTTGTTTATCCCATTCATCTGAAAAAGTTGGAATTACGTTTGCTGCGGCTAAGAGACCATCCCCCAATCTTTGAGCTCTCGTTACTGCAGGTTCTACAAAACCTCCTATCCACAGTGGCATAGGATCTTGAACAGGTTTCGGGGTTACGTTTACATCTTTGTATTGATAAAAATTTCCTTCAAATGTAAAAGTTTCTTTTGACCAACTTTTCCTAATGACTTGAATTGCCTCCTCCATACGTTGCGCACGCGAGTTTCTAGAAACTCCGAATCCAGTAAATTCCTCCAATTTGTAACCAGCAGCTACCCCAAGATCGAATCGGCCATCGCTAATTATGTCAACGGTAGCTG
>JAKUNN010000043.1 GCA_022451885.1 Dehalococcoidia bacterium
GCAACTATCGAAGAATCAAGACCTCCCGACAAATATGCTCCAACTGGAACATCTGAGACGAGGCGTTTCCGTATCGCATCTGAAACAAGCTTGTGGATTTTTTCTGGGCGGATCCTTTCACTTTTAGACAACGCCACAGGGATATCCCAGTATTTATGAATTTCAACACCTTTATTAACTTCTGCGAGCAAATAATGCCCGCTAGGCAATGAATCAACTTCTTCATACATGGTGGCAGGTGCAGGGGAATGCCTGAGTAATAAGTATGAAAAAATAGCAGATGCTAAGGGCTTTGCTTTGACCAATCCACTTTGAAAAATTGCCTTTGCTTCTGACGCAAATAATAAGAACCCAGCTTTCCGAGAGTACACTAATGGCTTTACCCCCAACCGGTCCCGGGCTAGTAACAACCTACGACGTTTGCCGTCCCATAATCCAAACGCAAACATCCCATCCAAACGAGATAATAATGCGTCAGGATCGCCTTCAACCTCTTCATATAAATGAACAATTACCTCTGAGTCAGTATCGGATACAAAGTGGTGACCAAGCTGCTGAAGTTCAGCACGTAGTTCACGAAAATTATAGATTTCCCCATTGCAAGTAAGTTGCAAAGTTGCGTCTTCATTTGAAAGTGGCTGGCGACCAGAACGCGAAAGATCGATGATAGAAAGCCGACGATGCGAAAGAGCACACAATGCCGAAGACCAGTCCCCACTGTCATCAGGACCTCTATGTTCAAGGGGAACGGCCATCTGATAAGCGATGTCGGAAGGAACTTCAGAACCATCTAAACTAACAATTCCTGCAATTCCACACACAACAAACTCCTGTTAGTAAGGTTAGTCTACCAAGCACATCGCATATCGATCCGTTACGCTTTACCAATGAGCTCAAATAGAAAAGAGAGCCAATATACACACGGGCATCACCCCGCTGTAATTAAGGTACATGCACTCCGAACAGCTGAAAAAGATGCTCACCATCTCTTGAAACGACTTCAGCCCGGTATGCGTCTCCTCGACGTCGGTTGTGGCCCAGGAACAATTACTGAAGGTCTAGCACGAGCAGTTGCTCCCGGATTAACAATTGGCATAGATCCTGTGACTGAAATCCTTAATGAAGCACGTCAGCAAGATCGTACGAACAGCAGTCCTATTTACATGCCAGCAAACACGTACCAGTTACCTTTTAATAATAATGTGTTCGATGTTGTACATCTCCATCAGGTGCTTCAACACTTAGACGAGCCGACCATAGCACTCAAAGAGATTAAAAGGGTTTTAAAACCAGGTGGCATCGTTTCTCTCAGGGAAAGCGATTACGGTTCTATGGTCGCTTGGCCACGCTTACCACTAATGGAACGTTGGCTAGATCTCTATCACGCAGTAGTGAAGCAAAATGGTGCAGATGCAGATGCAGGACGGAGAATACCTGCATGGTTACGAGCATCAGGTTTTCACAACGCTGAACTAACAGGCGATTCAAAACTTTATACTGGTACAAACGCACAATTTTGGGGAGAAACTTGGTCCGAAAGGACATTGAAATCCTCCTTTGGGCAACAAGCTATTCAGTACAACTTGTCTACACCCGAAGAAATTAAAAGTATCAGTGCTTCCTGGAAAAAATGGTCTGAAAATGAAGATGCCTGTTTCGCATTTGTACAAGTTCAGGCAATTGCAACTAAAGAATAACTTGTCAAAGAGAACATAGTAAGATTATTGTCCACCTACTTAATAAAGGAATAGATTACGCCAGTAGTAATTGACAACACAATATGACCGAACAAAGCTTTACTTTAAACTCCGACCTGCATGGGCTTTCGCTAAAAATTCTCCCACATGCCCTTCGCCCTGTACCCAAACTTAGCCAAGAAATGTTCTCAGCATTTATGGAAGGTATGGGCAGCCGTGTAGTTTATCTCAACGGATATGGTTACCTAACAACAGTTGCATTAGACGGTATACGTGAAGACCCTCGCACACCCCTCACTCTTGAACCTGCTCCACATTCAACTCCACGTGAAAACTGGGAATTACATGCACAGCAATACTGCAAAACTCTTTGTACTTCACTTTATGAAAATGACTACCACTTAATGAATGTAGAAGAGTTAGCAAACAATATTGCAGAATATAAACAAACTTCTGCGTTATCTTTCTCGTACACTATGCAGCCCTTAATAGGAGCGGTTGGCGCACTTGCACAATTAATACAATTTTGCTCCGCACAAAACATAAATGATGCAGACCGCTTAGTAATGACAGCATTGCAAGGCTCTGCAAATGCTTCTGCCGAAGCAGGGATTGCCCTTAGTAAATTAGTTGAAAATGTAGCGGACAATTCTGATCTCAAAAGCGCAATTAACGCGGGTAATTACGAAAAAATTAAAACTATACCTGAAGGGGAAAGCTTTCTAGAAAAATTCCATGCTTACCTATTGGAATATGGACGCGGTGCGACAACCTGGTTTGAAGCACACCAACCAACCTGGTCTGAAGAACCAGAAAAAGGGCTTAAATTAATTGCACGATATCTGGATGCCGGGAAAAATAAAGCTGAAGAATCTCGCAAAAAATCAATTGCAAACCGAGAACAAGCAAGAACCTCTCTAGAATCACATTTTCAAGACAATGAAACGCTAAATCAGTACAAAACACTCCTAGAATCTGCAGAGGATTACGTCTTCGTTATAGAAGGCCGTGCACGATGGCAAGTGAATAGCGTCGGTGCATTTAGGGTACCCTGTGTAGCTTTAGGGAAGAAAATGGTGGAACAACAACTACTAGATGAAGTGAATGACATCTTTTTCTTTGAAACACAGGAGATCGTTGAACTTACAAAAAAACAAAATAATCAGAAAATGCGTGAACTTCTAAAAAATCGTAAAGCTGATTTAGAAAGTTGGGCAAACCTTTCACCACCATCTCACTTAGGTGAATCAGCTCCACCTGCTCCAAATCCCATAATGGAAATGATGTTTGGGGCAGAAATAGCACAACCAGAAGATCCACTGATGCTTCAGGGTGTAGGTGCAAATCCGGGAGTTGTTCGTGGCCGAGCACGTGTACTCAAAAGCCTTGATGAAGCAGATAACTTCGAGGCTGGCGAAATCATAGTCTGCCAATTCACGTCCCCACCCTGGATGCCACTATTTCCGATGGCAGGAGCTATCATTACTGATCAAGGTGGTATGCTTTCGCATGCTGCTATAGAGGCACGTGAATTTGGTCTTCCTTGTGTTGTAGGAACACAAACTGCAACATCACGTATTCCCGATAAAGCAGTAGTCGAAATGGATGGGTTGAAAGGAACTGTTAGAATTATTTCAGTTGACTAGTCTTTTATGGACAGGATAGAAGAGGGAAAAGCAGGATATACCAGTCCATTTCCGTATGTTGAGAAATTGCAATCCAAAATGGATGAAATTCTCTCACGCCAAGTGCCTAATAATGGATCATTTTGTTCTTTCTGCTTCGGTCGAATAAATGTTACTGAAAATCAGTGTCAGTTCTGTGAAACCACTGACCTCTCCAACCAAGTATCTGCAGTACCCAAAGAAATCCTAATGATATATCAAGTCAAAAGGCGTACAGAATCGATTTGGGTTTATACGGGAGCACTTTTAGGACTAATGCTAGCGGCAGGTCTATTTCTAATACTCGTTCTTTGGGGACCAGGATTTCTTGGACACCCCGGTTTTGCGTTCCTTGTTCTAATTGGAGGAGGCTACTTGCTCGCACAACTATGTGGTCCGCTCATATGCGGGCAAATGGGCTACCGAAAAGGAGCTGCAAAGAGAGATGCCCTCTGGACTACATATTTAGAAAAAACAGAATCCAAAGATTAACTTTCTTCTATCCGTAGGATCGTCTCCCCTTCCTCGACTGCATCTTCAACTGAAATAAGAATTTCTGATACAGTTCCAGCAACAGGAGACTCCACAGGAATCTCCATCTTCATTGACTCTAGAACTATCAACTCCTGACCGGCACTAACTTCAGTACCAACACTTACTAATAATTCAAGAATCGATCCAGACATAGGAGCTGGTACTTCGAGCACGATTTCCTCCATAAAGACTTATATTTGCAAACTTTACCGCGTGAAAGTGTAGCAGAACAGGGACAGTTAAGTACTCATTGATGTACCCTATCGACGGCAGAAAAATCTAAGGGGGATTGCATGCCTGCAATTGTAGTGATCGGAAGTCAATGGGGTGATGAAGGTAAAGGACGTGTCATCGATCTACTTGCAAGGAAAGCACGTGTCATAGCGCGCTACTCTGCAGGGAATAATGCTGGTCATACAATACTCAACGACAAAGGTGAATTTCAGTTAAATCTTGTTCCTGCGGGCATCTTTCATGCGAACAAAACCTGTCTGATCGGAAATGGGGTAGCCATAGATCCCGCGGTGCTGCTAAACGAAATAAGCCAGCTGGAAAAACGTGGAATTTCAACACAAAAACTATTCGTAAGTGAAAGATGTCAGGTAATTATGCCCTGGCACCGAATACTTGATGGTCTGGAAGAAAAATCGCGTGGTAGTGCTGCAATAGGTACCACAGGCAAAGGTGTAGGACCCTGTTTTGCAGACAAAGTGGCTCGCCGAGGAATTCGTATAGCAGATCTATTAGATACCGAGCATCTACAAAAGCGTATGACTGCAGTTCTTGAATATGAGAACAATTTGATTGAAAAAGTTTTTGGTGAAGAACCAATTAATTTCGAGGAAACATACACACAATACTGTGAATATGGAAAGCAGCTACAACCCTTTATTGGAGACACACAAGGTATAGTTGCAGACGCACTACAAGCTGGTGATTATGTCCTCTTGGAAGGAGCACAGGGAGCTTTATTAGACCTAGACCATGGAACATATGAATTTGTTACCTCAAGTGTTCCTAGCAGTACTGCAGGGGGAGCAACAATTGGCATCGGAATCGGCCCAACCGCTGTAGAGCGAGTTATTGGCGTATTTAAAAGTTACTGCACTCGAGTTGGCAATGGCCCATTTCCGACTGAATTAATGGATGATCTAGCTAATCAATTACGCGATCACGGCAAAGAATCAGGTCGAGGAGAATATGGTACTACTACGGGTAGGCCAAGAAGGATCGGGTGGTTAGACACTGTTGCAGGAAAATATAGTGTTCGCTTCAACACTTTGTCAGCTGCAGCACTAACACGGCTTGATGTTTTAGATAATCTAGCTTCGATAAAAATCTGCACAGGATACAAGTTAGATGGAGAGATTTTAGAAACAGTACCTGCTAGCGCAAGCGCTCTTCAAAGAGTCGAACCAATTTATGAAGAATTACCCGGTTGGCAACAACCAACTTCGGAAATTCGCGACTTCGAGCAGCTACCTCAAGAAGCACAACAATACGTTCTAAGAGTAGAAAACCTCCTTGGCGTACCTGTTGATCTCATATCAGTGGGTCCAGAACGTGAGCAGGCAATTATCGTAAATCCGGTTTTTTAGCTAATTAGTTTTTTATAATCCAGCAACTTGTAGAACCTCACTGGCTAATGAACGTTTTTTTGAATCGCTACTCATAATAGTATTTGTCACGTGAGTGTTTAAACCTAACGATTTAATTGATTTCTCGAGATCACGATCCAACTCATCTAAGAAAAACCAGTCGACAAGATCTGCATAAATACGTGCTACACCTACAGCTGAGACTTCATGGCCCAAGCTTTCTAACATTCGTGCAGCAGGGCCCTTAATAGCTGAACCTTCAACTATTGGGCTTATAGCAACTCGAGGAGCTTTACTAGCCTCGAGAGCATCACGTACACCTGAAATAGACAAGATTGGATCTATGCTTAAAAAGGGATTACTTGGAGCAATAACGATAATACTTGCTTCAGCAATTGCCTCTAAAACACCAGGAGCAGGTAATGCATCCTCAATTTTTGAAAAATGTACCCCCGTCACTCTAGGGGCACCACGTAACCGCACCATATAATCTTGAAAAGGAAGTGCCCCCTCCTCGGTTTCGATGCGAGTGGCCATCTGCGTGTTGGTAACTGGCAAAATATTCAAATCTAAGGAAAAACTCCGAGCTAATTGCCTAGTAACTTCGTGTAAGGGAACTCCTTCTCGTAGAAGACGTGTTCGATGTATAGAAGTAGCCAAATCTTGATCCCCAAGATTAAACCAATCATCATATCCAAAATTTTTTAGTGCTTTTAAAACTGTAAATGAATCATCAAGAAGGCCCCAGCCAACTTTAGAATTGATAAGTCCAGCCAGAGTATAAATTACGATGTCAATGTCAGGGCAAACACGCAAACCATAAAGATCAACATCATCCCCTACGTTGGAAATAACTGTAATATTTTTTTGTTCAGTGACGTTGACCAGTCCTTGTAAAAATCGTGCCGCACCTACACCACCAGCAAGAACACAAATAGATGAATTCATATGAACTATCGTAATGTTAACTGATAAATAACCAAATAAGCTTAGAAAAATCAGAATAAGATTGCACAAAGAACTACATCACTGGTAGCATTTTTAATCATCTAAAGGTGGAGGATGGCGGAAATGGAATCGTTTCCTGAATGTCGACGCTGCTCCGAAGGGGATCTTGTCCCCCTGTCAGATTTTGGCAGCCAAGGAGCCCCTATACATTACAAGGCTTGGGCTTGTACAAATCCCGATTGTGGGTACAACATAAAAATTCGTAATGGAGATCTTGTTGTAGATGAGCCTATACACATAGGAGAAACCGAGTCACAAGGACGTTATAGATAAGAATGAGTGAGCACCCATCAAAGGTATATGATCCGTTACCACTTGTCGGGACAACCGATGTGGAACAAGAATTAATGCAACAAATTCTTGTAACTAGTGTTGATCAGATCCTTAATTGGGCCCGCAGATCTTCACTCTGGCCTGCGATGTTTGGTCTCGCCTGTTGTGCTATGGAAATGATTGCAACTGCGATGCCGCGTTATGACATCGCACGATTCGGAGCTGAAATTTTTCGTGCTTCACCCAGACAAGCGGACCTGTTAATCGTTCCAGGTACTGTAACTTGGAAAATGGCACCTGCAGTTCGTCGTGTATGGCTACAAATGCCTGAACCTAAATGGGCAATTGCCATGGGTGGATGTGCCACTATGGGCGGACCATTTGCTTACGCCTACAGCGTTACACCCGGTGTAAATGTTTTACTACCTGTTGATGTTTATATCCCAGGTTGTCCACCACGACCAGAATCATTATTAACTGGCCTTATGATGCTCCAGGACAAAATTAAACAAGACACTATAGCGAAAGAATGGACTCGACGTGACGTTGAGCCACAATTTCATCGCTACTTACCAGACGACGATCCAATTAGAAAAGAGCTAGAAACTTTATGGCCTCCGTATCTTGATTATGACAATCCACCATCAGAACAATTTCAAGAATAAAGCTATCTAAACTTAATCACCCTTAAGCGTTTTAACATGATCTGTGATGACATCATAGACACGCCACAATTCCCTATCCTTAGACAATTCATGGGCAGGCGGCTCAATACGGACACCCCCAAAAGCATCAACGACTTCTTGATGATCATCGATCACAAAATCAGGGGTGAAAGGAATCCCAAGCTCTTCGAGTCTTTCATGGTGCCGATATAAAGGTTTCCAGTAGCAGTCAAGAAAAAAATCGTGCAGATCAAAACGTCGAACAATTTCCCACCGCGGCCCATTACCACTCCAAAGATAAATTTCATGGCCTGAATCTCTCAAACTTCCTATTACCTCTTTTACACCCGGCCTCAATCGAACATCCCAAGTGATAATTGTTTCATCGCAATCAAAAAAAATTTTCATTTACTTTCCTAATCCTGAGACACAAGCCTTTTTGTCGCTTCAAAAACATCTTCAAGAATCTTTAAACGCAAACTACCATGAACAAAAACAGGGCGATACCGTTCTTTAATTTCATATGGCAAAAATCTTAAATTTATTAGATTTTTCCCCCAAAAGGTCGCTTCCACAAGAAATCCCTGGGTATGTTCCGGTGTATGAATTTGGTCAAAAATAAAATTTCCGAGTGCATACGCAATAAATCCACCCTCTTTCGGAGGCTCGATAGCTTGCACGTGATGTGCCTGATTACCTATCACCAACGTTGCACCAGCCGAACGAGCAGCTCTAAGTGCTTTAATACTTCGCTCTGAAGGATCATGAGTGTCTTCAGTGCCAGTTTGTACCTGAACAATTACGATATCCACCGCTTCCACAAGATCAGTAATAAGTTTTTGAAATCTATCCAAACTTAAAGCACTAGCAGGATGAAAATAGGACTGATACCCCGAAGCAATTTCATCACTGTAATCATCATCCAACGGAGCCGTTCCAGGCTTATCCTCTGTAGCAGCAAAATTCTGTGCAGCAACATCATCAAAAGCCAAAATCCCAAAAGTTATTCCATCAACATTGAAAATGACGGGATCAAAGGCCTCATCTAGCGATGAACCCGCTCCTGCAATCTTTATTTCTGCATCTTTAAGAGAATTAATTGTGCTTAAAAAAGCACGATTGCCACAAGGGGAACTAACTCCACAATCAACTACATGATTAGTTGCAAGGCTCAACTCATCGAAACCGGCATACTTTAAAAGCTCAATCACCTCAGGAGGTGAGGAAAGATTCACACCTGGGACACAACCATAATGCTCTCCAAAATCATGAATGGAACCATCATAAGAACCGAGTGTTAGATCCGCTGCAGCCAAATAGTCACCTGTTTCCCCCCTCACTGCTGATGCCCAATCGCCAGATAATTCCAAAGCGACAAGTGAACACCTGACTGGCAAAATATCACCCGTTATTACGATAGTAGTAGGGTTAGGGAGAGGTGCGTCTATCAAATTTTCAATTGCGGGTTTCCCTCGCTCAGTGAGAGGAAGAACAAACACAGCATCGACAAAATGCCAATCTTCAGAATTACCAAAACCCCTTACTATATCCACCTCATCAACAGCTAATGCGGTCACCGAAGGAACAATCTGATCAATCGGCACAATAGCAATTGTTCCTGATTGGAAAGTCATTACTTGGAAAAGTTTGTCGTAACTCTCAAACTGCTCAACTACTGACATGTCAAACAGATCTTGAAATGGACCTATTTCCATAGAGGGACCTGTCAGTACACGAATTGATCCAGGTAAACCTCCGACGTCTGACCAATCCGTTACTGAACCACTTAAAATTTTCAGTAGTCCAGCTTTAGATATTGAATCGATCCCTACACCCATAGCAACCACTGGGACGTACCATTCCTTAACAATTCTTTTGGGTGGAGATAAGAAGAAGACAATATCCGATTTTTCTGAAGAACTAACTAAAATTGTATCGTCAGGGAGTCCTGGTGGTAGATCTGATCCACTTAATCCATCATGAATACTAGTCGTTAAAGGAAGTATCTTCGTTTGAGTTGGTGTCGCCGTTGGTTCTTCAGGGGTAGTAGCAACAATTACATTTTCAATAGGCTCAGAATCTTCTTTCTCAAACTTATCAAAAAGCAACCACACTAAAAATCCCAAAGTTACAAAAAACAGAACCATGAAAAAGGGGAGCAGAAATGCACGGAAATTCAAGGACTTCAAAATCTTACTTTCCATAGATAGGATTTATTATCTTGAATAATAAAAACTGGACGCAAGCAAAATATATCTAAGATAGCTATACTCACCTTAGGAGATTACCATGTCTGTTATTCTTGACCCTACCGATGAAAGGGTACCGTTAAGGCGTAACTTAGCAAAGCGACCAGAGATGATCACTGGCACAGTCGCCTTACTCGATATCTCAAAACCTCGGGGGAATGTTCTACTAGATCAACTCGAGTCCAAATTACTTGAGCAATTACCTGACGTAAAAATTAAACGTTATATCAAGCCAACTTTCACCAAACCTGCTCCACATGAATTGAGGAAGACAATTGCAGCAGAAGCTGATTTTGTGATTGAAGGTTTAGCGGACTGAGGTTCATGTACAACGTGCAGTGTGCACGATACAACCTGGTTCGAAATCAATGGAAAACCTGCGGTTTTCATAGCGTCTGATGAATTTCAAGAAGCGGCAACAGCACAAGCGGAAACTCTAGGATTACCGAGTGTGCAGCGTGTTTTCGTTCCGCACCCCATACAAGATGCCAATGATCTAGAGATGGCTGAAAAAGCAGATGCTGTGATAGAGAAAGTTATCGCTGCACTAGTAGATTGAACGTAACATTTTGGCTTGCAAAATCTTCGGCTAAACTGAACACATGGCAAAACTAGGTCTACTCAATAAGATCGTCGGAAACGCAAACGAGAAAGAGCTCGCCCGTCTGCGTAAAATTACTGAACAAATAGAGGCTCACCAAGACAATATAGCCACTTTGAACAATAGTGAACTAGCGGAGAAAACAGCTGAGTTCCGACAACGATTAGCAGAAGAACCAATTGATCAACTCATACCAGAAACATTTGCGGTAGTGCGTGAAGCTGCCTGGAGGCAAATGGAGCAACGGCTCTACCCAGTACAGCTCATTGGCGGAGTAGTACTCCACGAGGGAAAAATCGCCGAAATGAAAACGGGGGAAGGTAAAACTCTGACTGCTATCGCTCCTCTCTACTTAAATGCCTTATCAGGAAAAGGAGCTCACCTAGTAACAGTGAATGACTATCTGGCACGCCGTGACGCAACCTGGTACGGGCCAGTCTTCTCATCATTAGGCCTGACAGTAGGTGTGATTCAAGGTGACCATCAGCAATTCATGTATGACCCTGAAGCCAATGAAATAGGGGATACCTATACAAACCTAAGAAAATGTGAACGTTGGGAAGCATATGCAGCCGACATTACATACGGAACAAATAACGAATTTGGTTTTGATTACTTACGGGACAATATGGCTAAGGACAGTTCAACTCGTATCCAAGGTGAACTTAATTTTGTAATAGTAGATGAAGTTGACAATATTCTTATTGACGAAGCCCGCACACCATTAATCATTAGTGGGCAGGCAGAAGAAGCAAGTGGCACATATCAAAGATTTGCTCGTGCTGTCCGGGGCCTAACTCCAGAAACAGACTACCAGGTAGACCAAAAGGCTAAACATGTTGCGTTAAGTGAAATAGGAATTGGAAAAGTTGAAAAACATTTGGGGGTTGAAAACATTTTTGGGGAAGACCCAAAGCTCGCCCAGCATCTTGAGGCAGCACTCGATGCTGAATATTTAAAACGTCGGGATAGAGATTATGTTGTCCAGAATGGCGGAATTGTAATAGTCGACGAATTCACAGGTCGCATGATGGAGGGTCGACGTTGGAGTCATGGAATTCATCAAGCAGTAGAAGCAAAAGAATCAGTTAAAATTCAGAGAGAATCTTTAACGCATGCAACTATAACGTTCCAAAATTACTTTAGGCTTTATCAAAAAATCGCAGGAATGACAGGGACGGCTGAAACAGAAGCAGAGGAATTTGCCAAAATTTATTCCCTAGATGTAGTTGCGATTCCGACGAATCAACCAATGGTTCGTTTAGATGATGAAGATTTAGTCTACATAAACGAAGAAGCAAAATTTAGCGCAGTCGTTGAAGATATTGAAGAACGGAATAAGAAAGGACAACCAATTTTAGTAGGAACTACTTCAATTGAAAAGTCGGAATACGTGGCCGAGCTACTAAAACGACGTGGAATTCAACACTCAATTCTGAACGCTAAACAACATGAAAAAGAAGCTCAAATCATAGAACATGCTGGGAAGCTCGGATCTGTCACTATTGCGACCAATATGGCTGGCCGCGGTACTGACATTAAGCTGGAAAATGAAAGTGTGAAAGCCGGAGGGCTACACGTTATTGGAACTGAGCGGCATGAATCAAGACGAATTGACAATCAACTTCGTGGACGGTCTGGACGTCAAGGGGATCCTGGTTCTAGTCGGTTTTTTGTTTCTTTCGGAGACGACATCATGAAGCGGTTTGCACCAGATTGGGTACCCGGCATGATGCAAAAAATCGGTATGACGAATGATATGCCACTAGAATCCGGCATGGTCACAAAAGCTATAGAACAAGCCCAACAAAAAGTCGAGGGACACAATTTCGATATTCGGAAACGTCTGGTGGAATTCGATGATGTCATGAATGAGCAAAGGTCAATAATTTATGAAGAGCGCAACAAAGTCCTTGAAGGTACAAATATAAGTGAAAATGTCCTGACATTTATTACTAAAGAAGTAGATGCAATTGTCAGTAGGGGAAGTGGGGATCCAGAGTACATACACACACAGCTTCATGAAGTAATGCCTGAAGAAGATGCGCTAGCGATTACAGAAATAGACGACCTTGGAGCTTCAACTGCTGATGAAGCACTCAATAGGCTTGAAGACAAATATGAGAAACTCTCTCAGCAAGCGGGTGGGGAATTATTTAATTCCATACAAAACTGGTTGATCCTAGATGTCATTGACTACCACTGGCAACAGCATTTGACAGCAATGGATGAAATGCGCCAAAGTGTCGGCCTTCAGGCGTATGCGCAGGTTGATCCGCTTGTTGCTTTCAAGCGCGAAGGTTTTGATATGTTCCAACAATTACAAGAAAATATTCAGCACCAAATCGTACAATCAATATTCCGCATAAAACCGGGAAAAATGAGAGAAGCTGCACAAATACGTCAAAGCCAACCTGTACAACAAACCACTAGAACGAATCGAGAAATCGATCAAACTACAAATGGGTCAGTAGCGATAAAGCAAAAAACAAAAGAGGGGGATCCTGCCTCTTTATTAGGGAAAAAACAAAAGGTCGGAAGGAACGATCCTTGCCCTTGCGGTAGCAACAAAAAATTTAAAAAATGCCATGGAAGCGTCCAATAGATTACGCTCAGGTGCAACATGGCAAAACAGCCTAATCTCTTAATTCCGGTCAATCGCCTTACCAAAACAAAAGGCCGTTTACAAACTTTTCTAAGTGAAGAAGAACGTATCCATCTAACCATCAGTACTCTCAAAACAGTAATAGAGGCATCCAATAAAGCAGGATTTATTACCGCCATTCTAACTGATGACAAAGATGTTATTTCATTAGCCTCAGACCTGATTGTTATTCAAGAAAAACAAGAGCTTAAGGGATTAAATGAACAAATTAATAGTGCCCTCAATGAGATGGCCAAGGACGAGATTGTGATTGTCCATGCTGATCTGCCACTAATTACGGCAAAGTCTTTAATTCAATTAAAAAAAGCATCACTACAAACCAACTCAATAGTCATCGCAAAAAGCTTCGATGGAGGCAGCAATGCAATTTTTCTAAAGCCACCCAAATACTTTAGCGCAGAGTACGGACCAGGAAGCTGTGCGAAACACCACAACAGTGCTATCACCGCAGGCCTATCAGCAACAGTAATAGACCCCCCAGAACTCTACCTTGATTTAGACACACCTAAAGACCTTCAAAAACTACTGGCTACAGAAATTGGAAGAAAAAGCCCCGCAGGAAAATATTTAATCAAAATAGATGCAATAAAAAGGTTAAAGGAGGCTAATTTTTTGGATGTAAGGGGGGAAGTGTAGACAAATATTTGAGTGACCTATACATTCCTAAAAGTGCCTTACATTGAATCAGAAAGGGTATGAATGCCTACTACAGCAAAACCCCTTTTTCAATTTATACATACTACTAAACATGTGATGCTATCATCCTTAGCCTTGGGAACTTCCCAAGTGTGTCGGAACATTGTTGGCTAGCGAAGAAGTATAGAAGATGAGTGACGTAAAGTTAATTCAGGTAACACCAGATCCTGAGAACCAAATGGCTTATATAGCCCGCGTAAGCAATCCAAATAATCAAGAAAATGAATCGTATGCAGGCTTATTAAAATACTGCATCAAAAATGAACACTGGTCAGTATTTGAGCAGGCATTTATGACTTTGGAAATAAATACGACAAGAGGTCTTGCTGCACAAATATTGAGACATCGTAGTTTTACTTTTCAAGAATTTTCCCAGAGGTATTCGGATGTAAATCTACTGGATGAGGAAATACCAATTCCTGATCTCCGTCGGCAAGATAAATCAAACCGTCAAAATTCCATTGACGATCTATCTGAGGAACAAACCCAGATCCTTCAGGAACAAATACGTCTCCACTTTTCGCAGGCAAAAGACTTATATGAAAAACTTCTAAGCCAAGGAGTCGCGAAGGAATGCGCGCGTTTTGTGTTACCACTTGCAACTCCAACCAGACTGTATATGACTGGTTCATGTCGTTCTTGGATACATTATATTAACCTTAGGAGCGGACACGGAACTCAAAAAGAACACATGGATATTGCTAATGCCTGCAAAGATATCTTTCGTGAAGTTTTCCCGACAACTTCTCAGGCACTGGGATATGATGACTAAATATCACCTTACCGATAACCTTCCTTATTACGAAGTGATTTTGTGGGACCAAAATAAGTCGCAATCGCTACACGTCAAGGAATGGATAAGATCCTTGGATGTTATGTGATGGGTTTCACTTACTTAGCATCACCATTCGAACATAAAAACCCAGATGTTATGGAAGCTCGCTGTGAGAGCGTCAGATTAATCACAAGCTCTTTAGTTGCCAAAGGTGATGTTGTTTTCTCCCCAATAGCCTACACAGAAAATAGTGAACTCCCAGAGCCACCACAAGGGTGGCTAAAGTTTGATTTGGCAATGTTGCAATGTGCTGATCTTTTGTTGATAGCCTGCATGCCAGGGCATCAGGACTCTGCTGGAATAAAACAAGAAATTGAATTTGCAAAAAAACATGATATAAAAACAAAAACGTTAGAACCAAAAATTATTCAAGAAATTATAGGGGCAACACTCTGGGAACGTAGTAAAGGGAACGTATAAAGCTACACATATGCTAAACATATATTTCAAGCTTCAATCTCAAGATGTCTAGAATCTTAACGCTGATTAATCTAGGACGAACAAAATATAATGACTGTTTAAATTTACAAAGACATATTCAAAAAGAACTGGCGGACGGTACCACTGGTAACACCCTACTTCTTACAGAACATGAATCAGTCTTCACATTAGGACGAAATCATCCCATTCCAAATTTAAAAGTAAGCGCAGAAACAATTGAAGAGGAGGGAATTCCTATAATTCAGACAGAAAGAGGGGGAGATATCACCTACCATGGCCCAGGACAATTGGTAGCTTACGGAATTATCGCATTACGAGAATGGGAGCTAACTGCTTACGATTATATAAATGGCCTCGAAGAAATAATGGTTCGGACACTACGCTCCTTAGGGATAA
>JAKUNN010000044.1:0-4690 GCA_022451885.1 Dehalococcoidia bacterium
CTTTTGCGACAAGATCTGCAGTAGCTTTTTTTACATCAGGAACCCAGAACCCAATATGTTGAATTCCTTCACCGTGCTCACGAAGAAATTCTGCATGTGGGGTCGTCCCTGTTAACGGTTCAATAATCTCAAAAGCCATTCCGGCAACTGCACCGTAGTACACCTTGATACTGGCGGGGCGATTATATAAATCATAGAATTCATAAATTGGCTGCAATTTAAATTGCGCTCCGAGCATTTGGGTATACCGTGCTGCAGTGACATCGGCATCGTGTACCGCCCAGCCTAAATGATGTGCAATTGGCTCCGTAAAAGTGGTCATATGATCTCCTAGCGCAACAGACTTCATCTAAAGCCTGTTCTAAAACTGATTGTCCAAAGAGTCTAGAAGGGGGATGTTTAAATTACTAGCGCTGCTTTATACCATCAGGGTCATGTGAAGTTAGCGCAGGATCCTGAGCACTCAACAAATCCCCTGCCCCATGTTCAATCATGTTTGATTTCCAATCGGCAATCGGTGTTTCGATACCAGGTTGGGGGACAAAAGCAGAGTGTTCTACCAATTTAAGTTTATGAATATATCGAGGACAATTAATAAATACCTCACGGGCTTTAACTCGTACGATATATTGAGCCTCAGGATAATCCCGAAGTATCGGATCATCGAAATTTAAAGAGGCTACTCCATTGAAACGCATACGCATCTGTTCTTCAAAATCAATAAAAAGCAGACCTACTTCACCATTATCAATAATGCTGCCAGCAGTCATAAACATTCCATTACCGTCATAAACAGGAAATGCAATTGTATGTTCGTCTATCACACGCACGAAACCAGGCAAGCCACCTTTGTAGGAACAATTAACTCTCCCATCCGCATCGATGGTAGCTAGGAAAAACATGTCGCGATCTTCAATAAAGCTTCGATCTTCATCGGTAATCGTAGAATGCACCGCACCTTCTGCAACCGCATCCGCGAGTCTTGTTGAATCTGACTGAGCCTGCACTTTACGCTGCCCTTTAGTAAAAAAAATAGACATACGACACCTCTCATCGTTATCCAACTGTAAACCGTTTTAGAACATATAACATGAACAAAAAGACACTGGGGTATTGCTGATTCAGCTAATAATACTTAGTACTCAGGGATAAATATGTTCTGTACTCACATCTAAAACTTCATAGTCCAAATGATATTGCTGAACCGCACCTAAAATTTTGTGAACTTGTGAATCAACATGTGGGCGTTCATTAGAAATACAACAAATTGCAATAACAGACGTACGAGCATCATCTAAATGTCCGACCTCGGAAACGGCCGCATTGTATCGGTTACGTAAGCGTTCTATTAATGCCCTGGTAACAGAACGCTTTTCCTTCAGCGTCCTCGAAGCCAATCGTAAATTAATATTTAATAAAACAACGTGCATAGTTGCTCAAACTCTTCATAAGAATACCGGGATCAGACAATCAGAAGGAAAAATCCTCTTCCCCTTCATTTTTTGACTCAGTGGCTAACTCAGGCAGATCAGGCAAATCATGTGGCCCACGAAGGCCAAGTTGCTCAAAAAAACGTGTTGTAGGTCGATATAGATTGGGCCGGCCAGGGGTCTCCGCAGAACCACAAACTTCAATCAGCGCGCGCTGTTCGAGGCTGACTATAACGCCATCAGAATTAACACCTCGGATAACCTCTACTTGGCCACGTGTACACGGCTGCTTAAAAGCAATTATTGAAAGCACTTCCAGCGCGGCAGGAGATAAAGGACGGCTACCTTCCCTCGCAAGTAAATTGGTAATCCATGGGGCATAACGCGAAGCACTGGCTAATGAATAAGTACCTCGATGGTTATGAATACGAAGTCCTCTTCCCTCCAGCAAAGATTCAAGAGTTTTAATTGCTTCAAGAATTTCTTTTTCTTTCACATTTAAGGCATCGGCAAGCGCAGGAATCGTTTGTGGTTCTGCTGCTGCAAAAAGAAGGGCTTCAAGCGCAGATGGGAGCTCCGTTGGTTCAATCGCTGTTTCAGAAAAATCAGTCATGCATATAAACTCTTTCTTTTTGAAGATCACCCTCACTACCAATTTTACCTTTCAACGGCTTTGCAAGAACCCCATCTTTAAATAAATCACCTAAAGCAACTGGGGTGATTCGATTTTGGAGATCTTCCCCATCGGTACCTAGCTGCATATATACCGGCACATACGTATCACTTAAACCTCGATAAAAAGACTGACCCTGAATGTCCCGGCATTCCTCCCATAAAACCGACCGGGTTTGGCCTTTACTGGTCTCCCGAAACTTTTTGTTTGACCTTTTTCCTAACTCTAAAAGTTTCTGCATACGATCTTTGCGAACTGGGTGAGAAACATCATCAGACATCTTAAAAGCAGAGGTCCTCTCCCGAGGTGAGTAGGGAAATGCATGAATACGTGAAAAGGACATTTCTTCACAAAAGGCCAGAGATTCATCGAAATCCTCATGGCTTTCACCTGGAAAACCTGCAATAACATCAGTCGTGATAGCCACTTCTGGAATTACAGCTCTGATCCGACTCACCGCATCACGAAAGTCAGCAGTGTTATAACGCCTCCGCATGCGCTCAAGCGTCGCATCATTTCCAGCCTGCAAAGCAAGATGAAAATGGGGAACTAATCTTGGGTCATGCCAAAGAGCAAGCATCTCAGGGGTAATATCCTGGGGTTGAAGTGAGGAAAAACGAATTCGGGGAATATCAGTGTGCTCAAGAATAGCTGCGATTAATTGGTCGGGGGAACGAGAAGGAGTAATGTCTCTCCCCCACGCACCCAATTGAGTACCCGTAATGACAACCTCTTTGGAATCATTAGCAATAGCATTGTTCACATCCTCTACAACTAGGAATTCCGAGCGTGAACGTTCACGGCCACGAGTTCGAGGAATAATGCAAAATGCACAGACATCATTACAACCCTCCTGAGCTTTTATAAAAGAACGGGTTTGCCGAAATATTTCATCTTTCAATTCCGTCACTTTTCTTAGTGGCCGATTAGTCTGCAAAAATGAAACAAGCTCACTATGCGATTTATCACCTGTCCCCGTGACAAAATCTGCGCCTAATGAATCCAAAACTTCAGAATGGGCAGTCGCTGGATAACAACCAGTAACAGTTACGAGAGCATTTGGGGCGAGACGACGTACTGATCGAATCAACCGACGTGATTTTTGAGCTGCAACATGCGTAACAGAACATGTATTCACAACATACGCATCCGCTTCACTCAACGTATTAATAACGTGGTAACCGACATTTGAAAGTTCTTTGGATAGCGATGAGCTATCAGCAAGGTTAAGTTTGCAACCTAAAGTCAAAATCGAGGCAACCGGGGAATCCAACATAGACATATGGTAAAGCTTTAACAAAGATAAACACCAGAAAAATAGTTCTTGGTAACATATAAGAAGGCTGGAGGGGCCTAATTTGGATATCGCTCTCTATCTTGGTATAGCTGGCGTGGTAGTACTTATCGCTGCAAATGGTTTATTTGTTGCTACGGAATTCGCATATGTAGCTGTCCGTCGAACAAGGATTGAACAATTAGCAGAGAATGGACATACTCGTGCCCGCTTACTGCTAACCGCACTAAAACAACTAGACAAATATATCGCCTCGACTCAACTTGGCATTACCATGTCAAGTCTTGCGCTTGGGTGGATCGGTGAGCCAGTTATCGCAGGATTATTGGAATCCCCGCTTAAAAATCTATTCGGTAGTGGTGTGGGTGAAGCAGTTTCCCATACTATCGCAATTGCAGTCGCATTCATCATTGTTACAGGGCTGCTTATTGTGTTTGGCGAGCTAGCACCGAAAAGAATTGCATTACAAAAGTCAGAATCAATAGCTCTTTGGGTTGCAGCACCAATCGCAGCATTCACACGCATTTTTAGCCCTTTTATATGGGCCTTAAATGGACTAGGTAGACTAGCAGTAAGACTAATAGGCATAAAACCGATAGATGATGCAGAAAATAGCATTATGGAACCGGAAGAACTGGAACGAGTTATTAAAGCAAGTGCTAATGCGGGTCAACTTTCCACAGTGGAACTTTTGTTGGCACGACGCGGTCTAGAATTCGGTGAAATTCAAGCAGACCAAATTATGACCCCAAGAACCGAAATTGTTTCATTGAACACAGCAATGAATCTGGAAGAAGTACATCAAATTGTAGATATAAACCCACATACACGGTATCCGGTTTGTGAAGGAGACCTCGATCACATGATGGGCCTCTTAGATACTAAAGACCTCCTCAACTTAAACGGCGATAGCTGGCTTTCCCAGATAGGATCACTTGTCGCCATCCCGGAGGCAACAAGTGTCGAGGTTGCGGTAACCGAACTGCAAACACAAAAGGCTCATATGGCGATATTGATTGATGAACATGGCGGTACCACGGGTATCTTGACAGAGAGCGATGTTTTATGGCGCCTCCTTGGCCGTTCTAATCAGTCTGAGGAAGTTGCTACGCAGCTCATAAGACCCCTACAAGGCGGTAATTTCTTACTTGAAGGAACCCTTTTAATAGATGATTTGGAAAATGAACTCCAAGTCAAAATTGATACCGAAGGGGAAGAGTATGACACCGCTGGTGGATTAGCAATGGCAAGGTTAGGTAGAATTCCAAAAGCAGGTGATCTTTTCGTCGAGGA
>JAKUNN010000044.1:4790-14975 GCA_022451885.1 Dehalococcoidia bacterium
TACGAATTTCGAGTCATGGCAATGGATGGAAAACGAGTTTCAAGGTTGCTCATGAGAAAAATTAAACAATCCGAGGACTAAAAAGCTAAGACTTAGACCACCAAGAAGTATTAGTGACTCCACGTCGTTTAAGTTCAGAATAAAGCTCTAGCAAGGCTGTGTACGTAGATAGCAAATAAATTTCCTCATCGGGCAACGTATCTTCACTAATTTGATCTAATAGTTTTCCTACTTGAGGTATGGTGGCTTCAGGGTTAGGCCATTCAGCATAATGAAAACGCAATGCCATATCCGAAGCTCGATTACCAGAAGCCCAACATCTTTGAACTATTCCACTTAACCTTTCATAGTCAACGTCCCAAATCCAAGAAACATCTCTTCCATCTGCAATTCCGTCATTCAAAATGATCGCTATCGAAGGAGATTCCGTCGTACTAGCAATAAAATTCAGCACTTCATTCGCACCTGCTGGATTTTTAGTAAGAAAAATATGTAATCTCCGTCCCTGGTAATTAATAAGTTCCTGACGACCAAAAGCAGATTTAACCTTGCCAATTCCTGCTCGGATAATTTCAGAAGATAGCGCAAAAGTTCTCGCAACAGATATAGCAGCAAGAGCATTAAACACGTTATAGGTGCCACTGAATGGTAAATCAACAGGACCTTGTTCCGGTACAAAAAAATATGCTTGCTCAGGACCAATTCGTATGTTTAAAGCGCACGTATCAGGTTGTGAACGCACCCTGCCACAACTTTCACAACGCCACCAACCTAAATGAGAGGAAATGGTCAGCTCATACAAAAATGGGTTTTCACAATTACTACACCAGCGTGCATCGACAGGAGCATCATGTGAGTTTGCAATCGAAGGATCTTCTATACCATACCAATGCACAGGACCTTGATGAGAAAAAGATAATTCAGAAATGGAGGGATCGTCTGCATTAAGAACCAAAATAGTGTCTGAAGGGAGTTTATCAATTGCCTGACACCATAAATTGGTAATGTGTTCAATCTCTCCATAGCGATCGAGTTGATCTCGGAACAGATTTGTGAAAACTATCGCTTTTGGCTTTAAAGCACTAACTGCATATGGGAGGACTGCTTCATCTACTTCCATTAAAGCAATTGCCTTATGTGACTTTATGTGGAAACCATTACTGGTCCGACTTGTTCCCCAAAGTTTAGGTATCGAAGACAATAAGGCTGAACCTATGCCGCGCATTAGATTCGAACCTTCCCTGTTATGAACTACTAAACTGCCAGATTCCTCAAATATTGAGGAGAGAATTCGCGCTGTTGTTGTTTTACCATTGGTACCAGTAATAAGAATTGCTTCGGAAACAAAGAGGTTTGTTAATATTTCAACAAAATTTGGAGCAATACGTTCTGCAACAAGGCCAGGCAAGGCCGTCCCACCACGTCCAGACCAGCGACAAGTTATAGCAACAAGGCTTCCAATAAAAACTGCAACTACGAAGCGCGGGCTCACGATAGAACCTTAATTACCACCAAACTTGAGAATCTACTTCGTCCGAAGACTCCCAGGTTTGTGTCCATAAGCCAGAAGAAAGATATTTCCATCCACCATCGGCTAGCAAACATACAATATGCTGCTCCCCCTCTAGACGGTCAGCAGCCTTCAATCCCGCATGAATAACTGAACCGCTACTAACTCCTGCAAAAACACCTTCTTGGTCAGCAAGCTGTTTTGTGACAGCAAAACTGGTCAAACTATCAACTGTTATTTTTCCGTCTAACACCGAAGCATCAAAAATTTCCGGGATAAACCCATCCTCCAATGCACGTAACCCTTGAACATTCTCGCCAGGATGTGGTGCAACAGCAATCACGCGAATATCAGGATTCTTCTCCTTCAAATATCTACCTGTTCCTGTGAGTGTACCCCCTGTGCCTAAACCTGCGACAAATGCGGTTGTTTGAGGTAAATCATGCAAAATTTCAGGACCAGTTCCTTCATAATGTGCGCGTGGATTCGCTTCATTGCCATACTGATATGGAAAGAAATATTGACCGGGATTAGAAGCTACAATTTCCTTCGCACGCGCTATCGCACCATTTGAACCATATTCACCATCGGAATAAATAATTTCTGCGCCTAATGAACGTAGTAAAGTTGAACGCTCTTCGCTTACATTTTCTGGCATTACACAAACAATTTTGTAACCTTTTATTCTGCTAATCAGCGCAAGACCAATACCAGTATTCCCGGAAGTTGGCTCAAGGATCGTATCCCCAGGCTTTAGATCGCCATTTTTTTCTGCATCTTCAATCATCGCTTTCGCAATGCGATCTTTTACAGAACCCGTAGGGTTTTGACCCTCAAGTTTCGCGTAAATATGTACTCCAGATCGTGGAGAAAAAGAACTCAACTCCACAATTGGTGTACAGCCTATTAGGTCAAGAATTGAGCGAAGAATCGCCACCTATATCAGCCTCCTCCAGCAAGAGCTGGAAGGATATCAATCATATCCCCATCTTTAACAGCAGTATCAATCCCACCGATATATCGGATATCTTCATCATTTAAATAAATATTCACAAACTGATGTAGCTCTCCTTCATCATCCATTAATTGGCGTAAAAATCCAGGAAATTGTTCTTCAAGATCATCCAACAATTCACTAATGTTGCCACCTTGTACTTTAATTTCCTTATTGCCATTAACATGTTTTTGTAAAACAGCAGTAAAACGTACTGTTACATTCGGATTAGATTGCACTTTTACACTCGTCCTCTATTAATCTTCTGGATGTGGAAATGGTGAACCACAGAACTGTTCATAATCGATCAACTCATGAATGGTAGGACTATCACCGCAAAGGGGACAATTTGGGTCACGTCTAATTTTCACAGTTCGAAATTCTAATGAAAGAGCATCGTACAGAAGAAGGCGATTTATAAGCGGCTCACCTTGCTCCAAAACAAGCTTTAATACTTCAGTTGCTTGAATACTCCCAATTGTCGCACACATTGCGCCAAGAACTCCGGCCTCTGCACAGGATGGAACCAACCCAGGAGGTGGTGGAGCTGGATAAAGACATCGGTAACAAGACTTCCCTGGTATATAAGTTGTTACCTGTCCATCAAACATCAAAATCGAACCATCAACCAAGGGTTTATTGAGAAGATAAGCTGCGTCATTTACAAGATATCTAGTTGCAAAATTATCTGCACCATTGACGATAATGTCGTAAGGCTCCATTACCTCAAATGCATTATCGGACGTTAAAGGTGCCTCATGAAGGGTCACATCGATATTGGGATTATGTGAAAGCAAAGTTTCACGTGCAGATTCTACTTTTGGACGACCAATATCATCATTTTGGTGAAGAATTTGGCGTTGCAAATTAGAACGATCAACGATATCAAAATCAATTAACCCTATTTGACCGATGCCTGCCAAAGCTAAATACAAAGCAACTGGCGAACCAAGCCCACCCGCGCCAACTATTAAAACTTTCGATTCAATAATCTTTCTCTGCCCTACAGAACCCACCTGAGGCATAATCAAATGACGACTATAACGTTCAACCATTTCAGGAGTGAGAACAGACTGGGACCCACCAGCTAAAGCTGGTATAAACGCAATTTCATCACCGTTTTTAAGTGCAGTAGTCTCGCCATCAAGGCTATCAATTTCAACTTGGTTAACATAGACGCCAATATGTGATGCGATCTCACCAGAAGTATCACAAACCTGATCCGTAAAACCTGGAAATTGTACCTCTAAGTCAGTAAGAATCTCATCGATATTTGTACCGCTCGAAAGCACACGAACACGATTACCTACTAAATGACGAAAAGGTGTAGGAATATAAATCTCGACTGTCACAAAGCCTCCATTAGAAATAATTTATAACGCATCAAAAATCAACGCTTAAATAACGCTCTCCAGTATCACAAAGTAATGTTACTACTTGCTTACCTGGACCAATCTTTTGAGCAATTTGATTGGCTGCAAAAACATTCGCACCTGAAGAGATACCTACAAGCAATCCCTCTTCTCGGGCCAATCGATTTGTCATATCATACGCATCCTTATCTTCTATACGCAGAATTTCATCATAAATATCCGTATCGAGCACGCTTGGCACAAAAGATGCACCGATACCCTGTATACCACTTAATCCTGGCCGACCACCGCTAAGAACTGGAGAACGTGCAGGCTCCACTGCAACAATCAGCACATCTTTACCTAAAGTTTCACGCAATACTTGGCCTACCCCGGTAATTGTTCCGCCAGTTCCAACACCAGTAACAAAAGCATCAATATTCCTGTCCATACCATCAAGAATTTCAAGAGCCGTTGTCCGTCGATGAATTTCAGGATTTGCACTGTTTTCAAATTGTCTGGGCATAAAAAAATGCGGATTATTTTCAGCAATTTGTTCGGCAGCATAAACTGCACCTGTCATACCCTCAATCGCTGGAGTAAGGTGAAGTTCAACACCAAAGCGCTCAAAAAGTCGACGCCGCTCAATCGACATATCATCTGGCATCGTAAGTATGAGCTTGTAACCTTTAACAGCAGAAACGACAGCAAGACCCACTCCTGTATTTCCCGAAGTGGGCTCGACCATCGTATCTCCTGGATTTAACCGTCCTTCTTTTTCAGCATTCTCTACCATGGATAATGCAATACGATCTTTCACTGAACCGCCAGGATTCAAGGCTTCTAATTTCCCGTAAACTGCTGCTGCACCGTCATGAATAACACGATTCAGACGCACAAGTGGTGTCTCTCCAATAAGTTGAAGAATAGTTTCAATAGAATTAGAACGTACAGAAGCGGTCATATCCTATAAGACCCCGCAGTTGCATGGGGCTCACGCGATTCCATATCAGCAATAGAGTAATCACTTAATACAGTGATAGTTACATCACGCAAACGTTCCCAAATTTCCCGTTGCCCACATTGGTGTGGATGATCGGTTTTTTCGGCTGGGTCATCTAACCAAGCAACAGGTGAAACAGAACCTTCCAACGCGGTTATAACCTCCAAAACAGAAATTTCCCCTGGATCTCGAGCTAACTCATGTCCTCCGGAAGGACCGCGAACAGAGCGGACAAAACCTGCTTTACGCAAGGTTGTCATTAATTGATCCAGATACCGTTCAGGTATATGACGGCGCAACGCGATTTCTGAAGCTTGTATTGGACCTTGTCCATAATTAGCTGCGAGCTCGATAAGAGCTCTAATCCCATAATCCCCACGCGTTGAAACTCGCATATCTTGTAATGATTACCATCCTATAAAAAAAGTCTACTAGTTTTATCAACAATACGAAATACCTTTAACTTCGCTATTACACGACAAAGTTAAGGGAACTATTACACGGAACACTTCGTTCTGAACATATTGTTATTATTTCAAAAGATGTGCTTGTAAAAATGAAGTGAGATAATCAGTCAAATACAAGTGTCTAAATCGCACATAGGAGAAAGATTTTCGCTTATCAAAGACGCAACGATATTTTCCTTAATAGGCTTGACGAAAAAGTACTTTTTGCAGCTGGTCCTATAGGCTCTTCGATCCTAAACCATCAATTAACTCCGGAGGATTATGGAGGCCTCGACGGTTGCAATGAATTTTTGACGATTTCCAAGCCGGAGTTAGTAATGAATATCCAACGTGAATTCTACGCCGCAGGCTGTGATGCAGTAGATTCTGCAACATTTGGAGCAAATAAAATCGTTTTTGCTGAGTACGGAATCGAGGAGAGGGTCGAAGAAATAAACTACCTGGCTGCCAAACAACTAGGTGAAATCCGTAATGAATTTTCCACTGATGCGCACCCCAGATATTCATTTGGAACAATGGGCCCAGGGACAAAATTACCTTCTTTATCTCATGTTGATTACAACACACTAGTTGAAAGCTATCGGTTACAAGCACGAGGTTTGATTACGGGTGGCATCGATGTTTTAAAAGTAGAAACTTGCCAAGACCTTTTACAAACCAAGGCCGCATTAGGCGCAATCGAGGATGTGTTCAAAGAAACAAATACACGTCTGCCAGTTATCGCAAGCGTAACTATTGAAACAACAGGGACAATGCTTCTTGGTTCAGATATTGGATGTGCCTTAACAGTCCTTGAATCAATGGATGTTGTGGACATCCTAGGATTAAATTGCGCAACTGGCCCTGAGCAGATGGTCGAACATGTTAGGTATCTTGCCCAACGTTCAAGGCGTCCAATATTTGTTGGACCAAACGCCGGGCTTCCTGAAATTAGGAATGGGGAAACATGGTACCCCCTAACTCCCAAAGATTTTGCTCGCTATCACAACATCTTCGTAAATGAATTCGGAACTTCAATTGCAGCAGGATGCTGTGGTACAACGCCGGAGCATTTTAAAACCCTTATCTCTGAAATCGGTAATAAAAAACCTAATGCACGTGAGTCCGAATATGAACCTGCTTGTGCATCACTTTATACGAGCGTGCCAATTAAGCAGGACACTTCATTCCTAGTTATCGGAGAAAGATTAAACGCGACAGGTTCAAAAGCCTTCAAGGAATCCTTATTGTCGGCGGATGTTGACAGAGGCATAGAAATGGCAAGTGAGCAGGCAGGAGAAGGTGCCCACGTATTGGACCTCATGGTGGATTATGTTGGCCGTGACGGTCCTAGTGATATGGAAAAATTTATGAGTGAAATTCGGACACAATCGACATTACCGCTCATTCTCGATTCAACAGAACTCCCGGTTATTGAAACGGGTCTGGCACTTTATGGTGGAAAAGCAATCGTAAACTCAATCAACCTTGAAGATGGTGAAAGAAAGATCAGAAAACTACTACCACTAATAAAACGTTTTGGTGCTGGGGCAATAGCATTGACAATCGACGAGGAAGGACAGGCTCGAACAACTGAGTGGAAAATAAAAGTCGCAAAAGAGATCTATGAATTGGCTGTTAAAGAATATGGGATGGAACCCGGAGATTTACTTTTCGACATGCTGACATTCCCGCTAAGTAGTGGCCAAGAGGATTTACGTCAGGATGCCATTGCCACGCTTAATGCAATTACAAAAGTGAAGGAAATATTACCAGGAGTACATACTGTACTCGGAGTTTCAAATATCTCTTTTGGGCTCAAACCTTCAGCGCGTCGAGTTCTTAACTCAGTTTTCCTAGCTGCAGCGATAGATGCCGGCCTAGATGCAGCAATCGTTAATGCAAGACAAATTATCCCTCTACATCGAATCCCCGAAGAACAAGTAAAGGCAGCCACGGATCTTATATATGACAAACGGGATGGTTCTTACGACCCTCTTCTACACTTTATATCCCTCTTTGAAAATGATAACGCCGGTACAAAAACAAAAAAAACAGATGATAGAAAGAAGCTCCCAGTTGGCAAGCGGCTTGAATTAAGCATTGTTGATGGAGAACGCCGGCACCTTTCAGATGACCTGGACGAGGCTCTTCAGGAAATGGAACCCTTACAAATCATTAACACACACTTGCTTGAAGGCATGCGTGTGGTAGGTGAACTATTCGGATCAGGGAAAATGCAATTACCATTTGTGCTGCAAAGTGCAGAAACAATGAAGGCGGCCGTAACACACTTAGAACCTTTTCTGGAACGTCTTGATATCCCAAGCAAGGGTGAAATAGTTTTAGCAACTGTTCGTGGAGATGTACATGATATTGGGAAAAATCTTGTTGATATTATTCTTTCCAACAACGGCTACACAGTTCATAACCTAGGAATCAAACAACCGATAACAAATATCATTGAAAAAGCTGAAGAAGTGAGCGCAGATGCCCTTGGGCTTAGTGGCTTACTTGTAAAAAGTACAGTTATTATGAGAGAAAATCTGGAAGAGCTAAATGCCCACAATTTGTCAAAATATCCGGTTCTTTTGGGCGGAGCAGCATTAAATCGTAAGTATGTGGAAGATGAATTACAGCCCTTGTATCAAGGACATGTTTTTTACTGTAAAGATGCCTTTGAAGGATTAGAGACGCTTGAAAATCTAGAAAACTATACAAATCAGCCCGCTCAAAAAACAACTATAAAGACCGCCGCTATAGCCAAAATAACGGACTCAAATTCGGCACCGATAATACGATCCAGCATCGAACAAAATGTGACAATACCACAGCCTCCATTTTGGGGAAGTCGGGTGATACGAGGACTATCACTACGTGAGATTTACAAATACATAAATACAATCGCACTCTTTCGAGGGCAATGGCAGTACCAAAAGGGAAATCAAGAAGATCATGAGTACCAAAAATTGCTCACTGAAACTGTCGAGCCAATTTTTCGAAAATTACAGGAAGATGCAATTACTGAAAAACTACTTCAGCCAAAAGTTGTCTACGGTTATTTTCCGTGCAAAGCAGATGGTGACACCTTGAACGTCTGGAAAAATATGGGTGACTCGGAACCAGAAGGAAATCCAGTCCAATTCAATTTTCCCAGGCAATCTGGAGGGAAAGGTCTATGTATCAGTGACTTTTTCCATAATGAAACGAGCACAGAATATGACACTGTAGCCTTTCATATTGTCACGGTAGGAGAGAAAGCTAGTGAAGCTGCAGCTGAATTATTCAAAAAAGATCAATACAAAGATTACCTTCACTTACATGGGTTTGGAGTTGAAACGACCGAAGCACTAGCAGAATTTTGGCATAAAAGAATCCGTGAGGAATTAGGCATAGCAAGCAAGGATGCTCAAACAACTCGGGAACTTTTCTCGCAAGGATATCAAGGTTCTCGATATTCTTTCGGTTATCCGGCATGTCCTGATTTAGAACAACAAACTCTTATTGCTGATTTATTAGATTGTGAGCGAATAGGTACTTCATTAACAGAAACATTCCAATGGGAACCAGAACAAACAACAAGCGCAATAATCGTACACCATCCAGAAGCACGCTATTTCACAGTTCAATAATCCTCAGGTAATCGTTTATAATCTGTAACTAAACTAATTATTTTTGGCTAAAGGGGTCAGCAATGTCACATTATTCGAAAAGCTCGGAAGCTATTGAAACACTTATAGTTCACAAAGGTCACAATTTTAATTACAGCGGTTTCTTCGCAATGTTCGATGAAAACCCGGAAGTTAATTCAACAGCTGTAGAACAACCAGCAGCTCAAGTAATGCTTCGTCCAGAAAATGTTCAACCTTATGAAACTATTGTTTTTTACGATATGTTAGCCATAGATGGCTCACCTATACCTGAAGACTA
Source organism: Dehalococcoidia bacterium (assembly GCA_022451885.1). Taxonomy (GTDB): domain Bacteria; phylum Chloroflexota; class Dehalococcoidia; order Tepidiformales; family Tepidiformaceae; genus JAKUNN01. The sequence continues at coordinate 14,026 of JAKUNN010000044.1, forward strand.
CAAGGCTTCTATAGAGGCTTTGATTGAGAGTGGAAAAGGTATCGTAATGATGAATCACGCGACCTTGCAATGGCCAGCTTGGGAAGGCTGGAGAGAGATCAGTGGAAGCTCTTTTAGATTAGGTGGTGAAGGTGAAGTTTTTGGAGAGATAGTTCCAGCCTCCGGTTATCGTGGTGGTGGTGGTGAGCCAGAACGTAACGGTCATCATCATCTTTCACCAGTCCAACAAGGACATCCTGTTTTAGAAGGTTTAGAAGATGGTTTTGATATTGTTGATGAGATATATATAAAAACTAAGGGTTTTGAATCAAGGCCCGGTATCTTGCCTCTCATGCGTAGCGATTACCCAATGGTAAAAGAAAATTTTAATGCTCCTGTTGCTTCAGCTGAAGAAAGAGCAAAGTGGGATCATCCAGAAGGAAGTGACTTAATTGTCTGGGCAAACAAAGCAGGCAATAGTCCCGTAGTCGCAATGGATGCGGGGGATGGCCCGGAAGCATATGCAAACCCACAATTCAGACGACTTCTTAATAATGCTATCCACTGGGTAGCTTCAGATAATGCTAGAGCATGGGTGCAAAGCGGATAAAACGATAATTTTTTAACTAATAATGCAAAGGCGTTCAATTCCTTCAACTAAACAAACCGCTCAACAAAAGCTCCTACGACTAGCCCAAATTGCGGTAGGAGTGGTGTTAATAATTTTATCTACGATCTTGCTACTTAGCTGGGGTTACGAAATCGGAGAATGGATAGGCGCAATTATTTTTGTTCTTGTAGGCATTCCTCTAGGTATTTTGTTGTTTCGCAAAATTTTGCTTCCTTTTTTTACTAAAATTAGAGAGTGAGAACTGTGGCAAAAAAAGACAAAGTAAAACCAGATGAACAAAAGCCTGTTGATATACAAGTGGCCATCGCTTGGTTTGAAGAACAAAAAAAAATTCATAGCG
>JAKUNN010000045.1 GCA_022451885.1 Dehalococcoidia bacterium
TTGCTTTTCTTGCTGGGATCCTTTGTTTACCTCACCTCGTCCGTGGGGGGATCTTCAGGGGGCTTACCCTTTGGCCGTCTCTCCCCTCTGTTTTCTTGGGGCCGTCCCTCCCTGCCCCTATTCTCCCCCTGCGGGCTGGGGGGATTGATCTCCCTCTTGGAGATCTCCCTGCCTTCTCCTCGCAACTTCGATGTCTTCTCCTAGCGGCCCCGCGGCCTGTTCTTCGTACGTCATCTTGTAAAGATTTGAGTATAAGCCGTCCTTCGCCAGCAGCTCTTCGTGTGTTCCCACCTCTGCAATTTTTCCGTGTTCGAGAACGACAATGCGGTTTGCTTCCCTGATCGTTGATAGGCGGTGTGCGATAACAAATGAGGTTCGGTTTTGAAGAAGGCTGCGAAGCGCTTTTTGGATAACAACTTCGGTGCGTGTGTCTACATACGCGGTTGCCTCGTCAAGTACTAGTATTCGGGGGGCTGCAAGAATTGCTCGGGCAAAAGATAACAATTGCCTCTGTCCAACGCTGATGTTTTGCCCTCGCTGGTTGAGCTCATGATCGTACCCGTTTGATAGCTGTGAAATAAAATCATGGGCCCCGACGGCCTTGGCTGCTTCCTCCACCTCTTCATGGGTTGCTCCGGGCTTCCCGTATTCTATGTTTTCTCGAATGGTCCCGCTAAAGAGATAAGGGGATTGTAAAACCACCCCCATAAAGCTTGTTAAAGACCTCCTCTTTATATCGCGGATATCGTTCCCGTCTACTTTGATGGAACCTTCTTTGACGTCATATCCCCGACTAATTAAAGAGGTTATTGTTGTTTTACCCGAACCAGTATGGCCAACGAGCGCAATGGTTTCCCCTGGTTCAACCGATAAGTCAAAATCCACAAGAACAGGAACATCTTCAAAGTAAGAAAAGTTAACGTGTTCGAAATCAACTCGGCCCTCAACCTCAGTTAATTCAAGGGCATCATCTTTGTCTCTAATCTTGGGAACGGTATCGAGAACCTCAAAAATTCTTTGCCCCCCCGCCATTGCTCGTTGGAGCATGGTGTACTGAAGGACAAGATCTCGTATCGGGTCAAAAAAGCGAAACACGGCGGTTATAAAGGTCACCAGTATGCCCACGGTTAGGCCTACCTGTATTTCACCTGGAGACGCGTTTATTGCGCGGAGCCCAGCAACAAGGAGAACCGCTGCTATAGAAATAGCGATACACATTTCTATTAAGGGCATGATGAAAGCAGTTAGTGCCCCCGCCCAAATATTGGCGTTTTGGTTTTCCTTATTCATTTCATCAAAGATGCGTGCGTTTTCGCCCTCACGGTTTAAGGACTGTACGGTACGGATTCCACTAACAGATTCACTAAGGTTCCCATAAAGTTCACTTATCTTAACGCGGACCTTGATAAAGGCCGCGCGTGCATAACGCGCCCAAAAAACGAGAATGAGAACCAAGGGGGGAACTACTGCAAAGGTGACTAAGGCAAGCAACCAGTCTCTCGTAAGCAGCGTTGTTATAACAATGCCTAAACCGACAATATCTGCCATGAAGGTGAGCGAACCAGTGCTCATGAGTTCCTGCATTACTGTCACGTCGCTTGTGAGGCGACTAATCATTCTTCCTGTTTCCATCTCGTCATAGAAAGAGAGGGAAAGTCCCTGCATATGTTCATACATTTCGTTACGAAGCCGGAAAAGTAAGCGCGTGCCTATGCGTGCCATAATTATTTGCTGCGCCATACCGGATAACCATCCGGCAACCCCTAGGCCTACCATTAAGCCGAGAAAAACGGGTATGCGACCGGTTTCACCGGCAATTCCTGCATCTATGGTCAAGCCTAATAGGAGTGGTTGAATAAATATAGAGATAGCGGTAATGACCATGAAGAAGAAGGCCAACGACACCAACCCTTTTTGCTCGGCTAGGTAGGGAAGCATTTTTCGAATAACTTCGGCGTCGTAGGGCTTCCCTAAATATTCTTCGTCCCAACCATCAGATCCACGACCACGAACTGCCTGTCCTCCGATTCCTTGCGAGTAGCCGCCAGCTACTCCTCCCCCTCCAAACATTCCCATAGTTAGTTTCCTCCGCCTGGGGCCGCTAAGGATTCTCCAAGGGCTTCTTCTTGTTCTCGTAACTCAAGATCGTAGATATCACGGTAAAGTCCATTATTGGTAAGCAACTCTTCGTGCTTGCCTCGCTCTACAATTTTCCCTTCGTCTAGAACTAAAATTTCGTCGGCACGAAGAACAGTGCGGAGTCTCTGTGCTATGACAAAAGTGGTGCGACTTTCCATAAGGACATTAAGAGCTTGTTGGATCAAAAATTCTGTTTGGGTATCGACACTGGCTGTGGAGTCATCGAAAACAAGAATTCGTGGATTTAATAAAATAGTTCGCGCAATTGCAATGCGCTGTTTTTGTCCCCCAGATAAGGTTACACCCCTTTCTCCAACCCATTCGTCATAACCGTAAGGAAGGCTTGTGATGAAGTCGTGTATACGAGCTGCCTTGGCCGCCGCCTCTACATCTTCTTGTGAGGCACCAGGCCTACCGTATGCAATGTTGTCGCGGAGAGTTCCAACAAAGAGAAAAACATCCTGCTGAACAGTTCCTATATTGGTTCTTAGCGAGTCGAGCTTAAACTCACGAATGTCTTCCCCATCTATAGTTATCCGTCCACTAGTGACATCATAGAATCGTGGCAATAAGCTCACCACGGTTGATTTTCCAGATCCTGTTGGCCCAAGCAGCGCAATAATTTTTCCCGGAGTGGCATCTATATCTATGTCACTTAAAACAGGGCTCGCGCTCGAGTAACTAAAACTGACATTTTCAAAACGGACGTGCCCTCTTGCATCTACTAAATCAAGAGCATCCTCTTTTTCTTGGACAGCAGACTGGGTATCCAGTACTTCAAACACACGTTCTCCAGCAGCAACGGCCCGTGAAAACATCGTAATCATGAAGCCCAGCATACGTACCGGCATTTGGAGCATTGTGAGCCACAAAAGAAACGCTGTTACAACCCCGGCATTAATGCTGCCTTGGGAGATAAACAACGCTCCAATACTCACGGTTACGCCCATTTGAGCAATGAAGATCCCCTGCATTAACGGTGCGTGCTTTGCCATTGTAATGGCTTGATTTAATTGTAAATCTCGAGTGACACCGGAAGCTTTGGAAAATTTTTCAGCTTCCAGCGGTTCCCGGCTAAATGCTTTCACTACACGAATGCCACCAAGCCCTTCATCTGCTATTTCTGCAAGCCGTGCCTGGCTTCTTTGGATAAGCAGCCAAAGTGGTCTCATAATGGTGGAAATCCGGACTGAACGCCAAACGATAATGGGCATCGTCGCAAGGCTGATTAGAGCCAGCCTCCAATCGAAATAAAACATTCCCCCAATACCAAATCCAAGCATTCCAGCAATCATTAATAGTCGAAGAGAAGCAAATGAAACAAACATGCGAACAGCTTCAACGTCTTCAGTGGCCCTAGACATAATTTGACCGGTCTGAACAGTATCGTGATAGGCATATGACAAACGTTGTACGTTCCCATAAAGCTTGTTTCTTAGGTCATAGGCAACTTTTTGTCCAAGAGATTCTGATGCATACGTCAATCCAAAACGACTCAGGCCAGATCCAACAGCAAAGGCAAGTATTGCTCCGGCGGCAATGATTAGGGTTTGTTCACTTCCTGCAAGGCCCGTAATTTGATCGGAGGAATCGCGAATCGGATTTAATCCGAAATCAATAGCTCTTTGAACAAGTAAAGGGCTGCCCATCTGAAGAACAATTGCACCCACCATAGTCGCGAGCCCTCCAATAAGAAGCCTCATATGTGGGCGTAAAAAACCTGCTATTCGTAAAATTGTATACAAGGAAAACTCTTCGTTCTCTCAAGTTAGCATACCTTCACGCTAGCGTGAAGGTATGCTAACTCCACTGCTAGTAAGGGCTGTTTTATTGGAACCCAGCTGGCACTCTATCAATGAGAGTGCTAATATCAGCGATACGCTTTTTTAAAGAACCCTGTTTTAAGGGTGGAGAGCAAACGAAGGAGATATAGTAATGGCAACTGAGACCAAGACCCAATTAATCCCTCTCGCTGACAGAATTGTAGTGACGGCTTTGAAGCAGGATGAGGTAACCGCTAGCGGTCTCGTCATTCCGGACACTGCAAAGGAAAAGCCTCAACAAGGGGAAGTACTTGCTGTTGGCCCAGGTAAAATGGATGACGCAGGGAAACGGATAGTAATAGAGCTTGAACCAGGCGATCGTATCCTCTATGCAAAGTATTCAGGTACTGAAATAAAGTTAGATGGTATCGATTACATTGTTTTGAATGAAAAAGACATCCTAGCCAAACTGATTGTCTAGCCAAACTGATTGTCTAAAAATTTTTTAAGGGGGATTTGAATCCCCCTTTAAAAACCTCTAAATGTAGTTATAGGAATAAGGAAAGTATATGGCTCCAAAATTATTACTTTTTGATGAAGATGCACGTCGCAGCCTTAAAGAAGGCGTAGACGCACTTGCCGATGCCGTAAAGGTAACGCTAGGTCCTCGTGGAAGGAACGTTGTAATAGAGAAGAATTATGGTGCTCCTCTAATTACTAAAGACGGAGTAACGGTGGCTCGTGAAATAGAGCTTGATGAACCGTTTGAAAATATGGGGACACAGCTTGTTAAGCAAGTCGCAACAAAAACAAATGACATTGCAGGGGATGGTACGACAACAGCAACAGTATTAGCCCAGGCTCTTGTCCGAGGTGGTATTCGAGTAATTGCCTCTGGTTCGAATCAGATGGCAGTGAGGCGAGGTATTCAAGGTGCTGCAGATGTTGCTATACGGGCATTATTGGAGACTGCAGAACCTGTACTTAGCAAAGCTCAAATTGAACATGTTGCGGGTATTTCCGCAAATGAAAAAGAAGTCGGCGAAATAATAGCTGATGTTATGGAAAAGGTTGGGAAGGATGGCGTGATAACTGTGGAGGAATCACGAGGGCTCAAATTTGAAACAGAGTTTGTTGATGGACTCCAATTGGATCGCGGTTATCAGTCCCCTTACTTTGTTACGAATACCGACAGAATGGAATCAGTAATTGAGAACCCATACATTCTCATGACGGATAAAAAGATTACCGCAGTTCAGGATTTAGTTCCTATTTTGGAACAAGTTATGCAAGTAAGTAAGGATTTTGTTCTCATAGCTGACGATATAGAGGGTGAAGCTATGGCCACCTTGGCGATGAATAAAATGAGAGGGACGATGAATCTGCTTGCACTTAGAGCTCCTTCATTTGGAGATAGGCGTAAAGCTGTTCTCGAAGACTTGGCAATTCTTACTGGGGGAACTTTTATAACGGAAGATGTTGGGCGTAAGCTCGAGAGTGTTACTTTGGCAGACCTTGGCCGAGCTCGCCGTATAGTGGCTAGCAAAGATGACTCTACAATTGTAGAAGGACAAGGAACAGATGAAGCTATACAAGATCGAATTAAACAATTAAAGGCCCAAATCGAAGATAACACTAGTGATTTTGATCGCGAGAAGTTACAGGAGAGATTGGCTAAATTGGCTGGCGGTGTTGCTGTTATAAAAGTAGGGGCAGCTACTGAAATTGAGATGAAAGAAAAAAAGGCGAGAGTAGAGGATGCTCTCTCTGCTACACGGGCAGCAGTTGATGAAGGCGTGGTTATTGGGGGGGGAGTGGCTCTTCTGAGAACTCGGGATGCTATAAATTCCTACGCTGAAAACCTAAAAGGTGATGAGCGTGCAGGTGCAGAGCTTGTTGCTGCTGCGGTAAGCGCTCCAGCGTGGACTATTGCTGAAAATGCAGGCCAAGAAGGGTCCGTCATAGTTGACCGTATTCAAAAACTTGAAGGTGTGACTTCTGGTTGGGATGCAGCTGAAGATCGATGGGGAGACATGTTTGAGTTAGGCATTGTTGATCCTGTAAAGGTTGTGCGTTCTGCTTTGGAGAATGCAGCTAGCGTGAGTGCGATGGTTTTAACTACCGAGTCTTTAGTAGCGGAACTTCCTCAGCCAGCGGGCGCAGCCCCTCCAATGCCTCAGGAGTATTAAGATTCAATAAGCCTCAAAATATTGACTGTCGTTTGGAAAAACTTGATTGAGTTCTACCAAATGAAACATAAGCTATGATCGACAGTACCTATGAGGCTCTTAACTGATTTACAGATTTCGGTAGGTAATTTCCGAAAGATTACCCGCCAGCAAGTGGTACGTAGTCTTTGGCTCGGTGTAATCATTGGGTTGCTGGCAGGTATTGCCGCGGTTCTTTTTTTCGAAGCAATAAAGTTAGCTAGTGAATATTTATTAACCGGATTATCTGGGTATATTCCCCCAGAACCTTTGGGTGAAGGGGATCCTAATTCTAGTGGCCCAACCCGACGGTGGGTTCTTCCTTTAATTCTGGGTCTTGGGGGGTTAATGAGTGGCCTAATTATTTATATTTTCAGAACTCCAGAAGCTGCAGGTGCCGGTGCGGGTGCAGTGATCGACGATTTTCATAATCGAGGAGGTAGGGTTAGGTGGAGGGTTATTCCCGTAAAACTTTTAGCGTCTGCGGCGACGTTAGGTGGAGGGGGTGCAGCGGGGAGAGAAGGTCCTATGGCGCAAATAGGAGGAGGAATCGGATCTTTAATAGCTGATCGTTTTCATTTAGGTGTGGAGGAGCGTAGGCGTGCATTAGTCGCTGGAATGGGTGCCGGAATTGGTGCGATTTTCCGTGCTCCCCTTGGGGGTGCAATGATGGCAGCCGAATCTATATACAAACATGACTTTGAAGCAGATGCTGTTCTATTGGGTTTAATTTCTTCGATAGTTGCTTTTTCGGTGTATGGAGTTTGGTACGATTTTGAGCCAATCTTTGGTGGAACCGCGGGTTTTTCATTTTCTCGACCTCAGGAGCTCGGTTATTACGCCGCTTTAGGATTGGCTTGTGGTTTGGTGGGGTTGCTTTACATTCGAGGTTTGGATTGGGTACAAAAAATATTTAATCGCTTGAGCGTTCCTCGGTGGTTTAAGCCTATGTTGGGTTGTGCTATTGCAGGATTAATAGGTGCAGCAATACCTGAAGCTATTGGCGTTGGTTATGGAACGATTCAAAATGCCCTTGTAATAGATGGGGTTTTGCGGTTTTCCCTTTGGTTTTTAATCTTGATTCCTTTTGCTCGTATTCTCACTACTGCACTTACAGTAGGTTCAGGTGCTTCAGGAGGAATTTTTGCCTCTGGAATGGTTTCAGGCGGTTTGTTAGGGGCCTTGGCGTGGAGGCTCTTTAATGGTTTGCCAGGTTTCCCAAGCGAACCAGGGCCGCTGGTGATTATCGGAATGATCTCTCTTTTTGGTAGCGTAGCCCACGCACCATTGGCGATGTTACTTATGGTCGGGGAAATGACCGGAAACCTTTCTTTACTGGCCCCGGCAATGGTAGCAGTTGCGCTCGCTACTCTTTTAGTCGGGAATGCTAGTGTTTATCCTGCGCAAGAAATGAACAGGGAAGAGTCAACAGCTCATAGACATCGGTTTGCCGTTCCCTTGCTAGGTGCACTTTTTGCACAAGATGCAGCTTATAAGATTCCTATTATTGAGGTGACTGGAGGGATAAAAAATGCGAGGGAAACACTTGAGGCATCTGAAAAGAAATACGGCGTAGTAGTGAATAGTGCCGGGGAGATTGTGGGGGAAATAACGCTTACTGAATTAGACTCACAAAAGGAAAAAATGGATGAAATTGATAATTATATAAAATCAATTCCTGTGAATGTTAGGGCCGACACACCTCTTGATAAGGTGTTAGAAACATTGTCTTCCAGTGAACGACTGTGGGTGCCAGTCCTCACTGAAAATGGAGACGATATAATTGGCGCAATTGATGGAGCTGCTTTGGTTGCCTTTTATCAAGAAGCTGCAGATCAACATGTGCGACCGTTTGCCCCTCTCTCTGATACGGAGAACACTTTTGAAGCAGAAATTGGTTTTCTTTCTACACTTGAAGGAAGGAAATTGGCTGAGGCAAATTTGCCAGCAGGAATTAGAATTCTCACTATAGAAAGAGGGGGGCATGTATTGGTTGCTTCAGGGGAAACAATTCTTCGAGTAGGGGATAGGCTTACTATTTCTGGGCCGCGCTCTCAAAGTGGTATGGTTATTGATTTGCTTTCAGGGAAATAAATTGATTGTTTAGAATCTTCTAGGCTAATTTAAACAGGAGAACGAGATGGAAACAGTTACAGATGGGAATATCACAATTCACAAAGCGGGCCCCGCAGGTTTCGGAAATAATATTTATTTAGTTGTGGATAATGTTAACGAGGTTGCTGCATTTATAGATGCTCCAGATGAAGTTGAGCAAAGCTATGCTGTAGTGGAAGCTGTCGGAATCGAGCCTAGTTATATTTTGCTTACTCATTCACACCCAGATCATGTTGCGTCGATTAAGCCGCTTAAGATGAGATATGGATGCCAATTGATTGCAGACCCAGAGGAACCTTGGATTCCAAAAGGGACACTAGATAGTGAAGTAAAAGATGGTGATTTGGTGGAAGTGGGATCTTTGAAGTTTACGGTATTAAGCATTCCTGGACATACACCGGCAAGCACAGCTTTTATTTGTGGTAAACATGCTTTTGTCGGGGATACTCTTTTTCCCGGAGGCCCTGGTCATTCACGTACAAATAAAGATTTAAAACAGGAAATAGGATCCATCGTTACAAAGCTGTATACATTGCCAGAAGAAACGATTGTCTGGCCGGGCCATGGGGAAAATACAACTATAGGTGTGAGTAAAGCTGAGTACTCTATTTTTAAAAATAAAGAGCACGATGAGAATCTTCACGGCGATGTATTATGGTTAGACGCGTGAGAATCTTTTTGTAATTTGAGAGCCTATAAAATGAAAGAACAGGAAATTAAAGACGCAGTTACGAAGTTGCTTTTAGCCATTGGAGAAGACCCAGATCGCGATGGCTTGGTTGATACACCGAGGCGGATTTCTGAGATGTATGGTGAAATATTTGAAGGGTTAAGTATTGACCCCGCGAAATATCTAAATGTAGATTTTGAAGTAGCCCATGATGAAATGGTTATTTTGCGAAATATCCCCTTTTACAGTATGTGCGAACATCACTTTCTTCCATTTCATGGAGAGGCCCATGTTGGTTATATACCCGATGGACGGGTAGTCGGTATAAGTAAACTAGCTCGTGTTGTAGAGGGTTTTGCTCGAAGACCGCAATTGCAGGAGCGTCTTACTAGTCAGGTTGCGGAGACCATCATGAAATCAATAAAACCAGATGGGGTTGCGGTGGTCGTTGAAGCGGAACATTTGTGTATGACAATGAGAGGCGTTCGTAAACCTGGAAGTCGTATGGTTACCAGCGGAATGCGTGGACAATTTAAAAAGTCTGATGTTACGCGTTCGGAGTTTTTAGCTTTAGTCCAGGGCGGCCGCTTGTAGTGGGCCGTAAGGAAAGAAAAAATGCGAATTGCTCAGGTCTCTTATCATACGAACCCGCTGGACCCTCCTGGTCATAGGCACTCGGGAGGAATGAATGTCTATATTCAAGAACTTTCACGTCAGCTTGCAGCATTAGGACACGAAGTCGATATAATTACACGAAGAAGCGATGCAGGACCAACTATTACGGATATTTCTAAAAATATCCGATTGGTTCAAGTTGAGGCAGGCCCTCCGGAACCGATAGAAAAAGAATTAGCAATTCCTTATGTCCCAGCTTTTGCAGATCAGCTGATTCACTTCGCGAAGCAAGAATTTCAATCGTCAAAAGGATCATATGACGTGGTGCATAGCCACTATTGGCAAGGCGCACAGGCGGGAATGTTATTAGCACAAAATTTAAAGGTGCCCCACGTGGTTATGTTTCATACTCTGGGCGAAGCAAAAAATCGTGCTCGGGCCAGTGAAGAGGAGCCGGAAAGACGTATTAAAATGGAAAGGATGCAGTCAAGTAAGGCGGATGCAATTGTTGTTGCCTCGAGCCATGAAAGAGGTTTATTGCAACGATATTATGGGGTACCTGAAGAAAAAGTTAGCGTGATTCCCTGTGGAGTAGATATAAAACATTTTATGCCCCTAAACGCACAAGATTGTCGACGTGAGTTAGGTCTTCAACTTAATAAACCTGTAATCCTCTGGATTGGGAGACTTGAAGAGCTTAAAGGGGTTGATATTTTAATAGGAGCCGCTGCCGAAATTGAAGAAAAGGATTTTGTTGTTTTAATTGTTGGAGGAGGTGCGGACGCAGACCGTTTAAGGCCAGAATTAAAGGAAGAGGTGAAGAATGCAGGATTGGAGGAGGTTGTGTTTTTCAGGGATGCGGTAAGCAGAGAGGAATTACCACTTTATTACGGTGCCTCTGACGCTGTTGTGATCCCTTCTTATTATGAAAGCTTTGGATTGGTTGCGGTTGAAGCTATGGCTTCAGGGCGTCCTGTTATTGCTTCTCGCGTAGGAGGTTTAGTTTCTATTGTTACGGATGGAGTGGATGGATATCTCATACCATGGAGATGTCCCGAGCCATTTGCGGAAAAGATAGAAGTGTTAATGCGCAATTCTGAACTTCGTGAAAATTTTGGAAAAGCAGCTCGTCGTTCTGTCGAGATTTTTGCTTGGGAAAACATAGGCCAAAGAGTAGAGGATCTTTATTCTCAACATGTGTGTAATTAAGGTGAGAGAGCATGAGTTTAATAGATAGATTTAAAACATTAAGAAGTTCGTCTATTCCCTTGCAATCGGAGGAATTAATCGAAGGAGGCGGTCCTGGAAGGGCTATGGTAATTATGGCTCATCCGGATGATGCGGAATTTGTTTGCGGAGGAACAATAGCCAGATGGTGTTCTGAAGGATGGGAAGTTGTTTATGTTTTGATTACCAGCGGAGATAAGGGCACGCATGATAAGGATATGTACTCCGAAAAACTTGCTGCCATTCGTGAAGAAGAACAGCGGGCAGCGTGTCGTGTGTTAGGCGTTAAAGAGTGTATTTTCCTTGGTTATCCTGACGGACATACAGTGGAGGCCGCGGAAGTGAGAGGTCAAATCGTACGTCTTTTGCGAACCCACAAACCAGATGTTGTCATTACCTGGGATGCTTTTAGAAAAGGGTTTAACCATAGAGACCACCGGAATTGTGGAGTTGTCGTGGCTGATGCTGTATATCCACTTGTTAGGGATAGACTTTTTTATCCTGAACACGAAGCTGATGGATTAGACCCTCATGAAGTAAATGAGATTCTTTTGGCGGGTACCGATGAGCCTGATTTTTTTGTAGATACAAGTGCGTATACAGAGAAGCACTTGGACGCAATTATGTGTCATGAAAGCCAAATTGGAGGGCGGACACGGGAAGAATTTCAGGAAATGCGTAAAAAGATGGGGAAAAATTTAGGCCGAGTGCCAGGTGAAGAGAGGTTTCGGCGCTGGAGTGTAAGTCGGCCACGAACGAGGTAGGGTAAGTATTTCGATATCTGGAGAATTGGTTTTTCTAGTAGAAAAACCGGTTTCTGAAGTTGTATTTGCACGCTACAATGACCACATGTCTTCAATTAATATTCTTAAATATGAGTATGTTCCCCCGGAAGGTTATTTTGCTTCGTGGACCACAGGAGGTTACGTATTCTATAACTCAAGGCTTGATTATCTTCGGAATCGTGTGATCCAGCCTGACAAGCCACAATTACAAACAACGGGTAGATTTCAACGAGTAGCCGTAGTTTTTAAAGACGAGAACGAAAGTAACAATGAGGCCGAGGCGGTAGAATCAGGCTTTTATCAACTTGATATGCACAGATGGGTAGCGCGAAAGGTTGCAGAAAATAATGCATTTAAAGTTACCAATGTTCCGCTCGCTGAAATAGCAAAAGCTTCAAAGGCTTTTGATCAAGTTATTCGCGAATTTACCGAGAAGTACGGTGATTTTTTTACGGCAAATGTGCACAGTGATTTATTTGAAGAAAAGCGTTTGGACGATTGGTATGACCAATGGAAAATCATTGGAGATGCCGCGAGCGATGCGCAGACGGAGAAAGGGAAGAAAAGATTAAAAGAACCAATTCCTGGTGAAAAATCTATTCTTAATGAAAATCTTTTTCGATATACGGGTATAGGAAGAGGGCCTCAGCGTTCCACCTCAATTCGTCCTATTAATTTAGTTGGTTGGTGTTGGGCATTAATAGCGCGTGATGTACTTGATGGTATTACCTACAAAAGGTGTGAAAATTATATGAGTGACCAAAATCCAACAGGATGTGAGCATGAAATCCCGTCAGAGGCGCTCGATGGTTCGCTAAATATGAAATTTTGTAGTGCTGAGTGTGAAGCTGCTACGAGATAGTAATATTTATTTCGGACGTTTCTATTTGAATTAATTTTTCTTTAGACGTGGTTGTTTGACCTAATTCATAGGCAGGTATACCTAACCGGTCGCCAATTTTTTTAGACTTTTCAACTTGATCTTCTGACACTACAGCACAGAATCCGACCCCCATGTTAAAAGTTCTATACATCTCTTCGGGAGAAACGTGTCCTACTTGGGATATTAGTTCGAAGATCGGAAGTGGGGGTGGAAGTGAGTCAATGGCATAGCCGATATTTGTCCCGAGGCGTGATAGGTTCCCAAAGCCTCCTCCAGTAATGTGAAAAAGAGCTTGTGGTTGGCATTCCTCCAGCAATTCCATCGCAAGGTCAACATACATTTTTGTTGGTTTTAAAAGTTCTTCGCCAAGGCTTTGCCCAAATTCCGCGACCATTTTGCTGAGAGGCCATCCTGCATTTGCAAACACTTGTCGTGCCAAGGTAAAACCATTGCTATGAATACCTGAAGATGAGAACCCTACGAGAACATTTCCAGGTTTTAGTTCTTTGCCAGAGAGTATTTTATTCTTTTTTACTAAACCAACACATGAACCAACAAGGTCGAAAGCCTTTCCTTCAATTGGGCCCCGTAGCATTTCAGGAATGATTGCAGTTTCACCTCCGGGAATTGAAATAGAGGCTTGTTTTGCTCCTTCTGCTAGTCCGGTGGCTATTTCACTTAGTAATTCCGCATCTTCAATTTCCAGCGATAAACAATCTACTAGTGCTATAGGTTTAGCCCCCACACAAACGATGTCGTTTGCATTCATTGCTATAACATCGATCCCGACCGTTTTGAAAACATCTAATTCTTGAGCGATTAAAAGCTTTGTTCCAACCCCATCCGTTGAAAAGGCAAGACAGGGATCTCCTATATCCAAGATTGATGCATAGTGCCCATTAGAAATAAGGGGCTTTCCGATATCCGGAAAATCATTTGTTTCTGAAAGTATGTTTAGG
>JAKUNN010000046.1 GCA_022451885.1 Dehalococcoidia bacterium
ACCTCTACCACCGTCAGGATGGCCCGGGTTGGGAACTTCAACCAAAATAGTCTCAATCATCGGCACATCTAAAGCAGTCGGCATACGATAATCAAGAAAACTACTGTTCTCCATACGGCCATCTTCACCGTAGTAATATTCTTCATTTAATGCCCATCCGATACCTTGTACAGCACCACCCTGTAATTGTCCTTCAACATAAGAAGGATGAATTGCTGTGCCAACATCTTCGGCAACAGAGTACCGTAAAATATCAACCTTTCCGGTATCTGGATCGACTTCAACATCAACGATGTGAACCCCAAATGCTGCCCCTGGCGTTCGCGACATCACTGTACCTTTACCCTGCATAGGACCACCTGTTTCCATTTGCTTCGCTGCTAATTCAGCAAAAGTAAGCTTCTTCTCATCATCACTTATATGATTTATCACTCCATCAGAGTATTGAACATCAGATTCTTCACAAGCCCAAAGTGAAGCAGCACGACTAACCATTTGACGTTGAATATCCAGACCTGCTTCATAAACAGCTTCACCACTCGCATGAGTGGTACGGCTCCCACCTGTGACATCGTTGTGCCCAATTGAATCAGTATCAACGACACTAGGCTTAACTTCGTCATAACCTATGCCAAGTGTCTCAGCAAGTTGCATTGCAAGTGAGGCACGAGACCCTCCAATATCCGTCGAACCTTCGATAAGATTCACTGTACCGTCGGGATTGACTGACGCAACTACTGAAGACTGCATTCCTGCATTAAACCAAAAGCCGCTAGCCACTCCGCGACCACGATTAGGCCCCTCAATTGGCGAGTTGTAGTGTGCTGACGCAAGTGCAGCATCAAGTGTTTCTTCATGTCCAATCCTAGGTACCGTCACACCGGTGACTTGTTTTGAACCTTCACGTGCAGAATTTTCGCGCCTGAACTTAAGTGGATCAACAGTACCATTAGCTGCAAGTTCATCGACGAGTTGCTCAATCGCGAAAGCTGCAGCAGGAGCACCCGGAGCACGATAAGCAGCCACTTTAGGCTTATTTACGACAACGTCGTAAGCATCGATTGAAAAATTTTCAATATCATAAGGGGAAAGCATACACATAGCACCAGCCATGACAGGAGAACCAGGAAATGCGCCGGCCTCATAAGCCATCGTCACTTCCGCAGCAGTGATTTTCCCATTCTTCGAAGCCAGCTTAGCCTTTATCCAGCCTCCACTGGTTGGACCAGTTGCCTCAAACACAGCAGCACGTTCCATTGTTAATTTTACCGGCCGACCAATACGACGAGACAAAACAGCAGCCAGAGGCTCTAAATACAAGCCTATTTTTCCTCCAAAACCTCCTCCAATCTCCATCGGTATTACCCGTATCTTCGAAACAGAGGTACAAAGGATAGAAGCTAATTGAGAACGAACTGCAAAGGCACCTTGCGTACTTGTCCAAACAGTTAATGTACCGTCAGCATTCCAATTCGCAGTTCCGTTATGTGGTTCTATGTAACCTTGATGCACCATCCTCGTAACAAATTCACGTTCCACGGTCATATCTGCTTCGGCAAACGCAGCAGCAATATCACCACCCTCAAGTTTATTATGTGACGCAATATTAGTGGGTTTCTCAGAAGAACCTGCTAACGTTTTTGTACGCCTATCTTCATCAAGAATAGGAGCACCATCAGACATAGCATCACGAACTTCGAGTACAGGAGTTAACTCCTCGTATTCAACCTTAATTTTAGCAAGTGCAGCTTCTGCCTCATGAGGATTGTTTGCAGCAACAGCTGCGATTGCATGACCACGATATAGAACTTTTTCATTTGCAAGTACATTGTTAGCAGTGTCATCAGACTCACCCGCAATAGCTATAGGAAGATCTGCATGTGTCATAACTGCCAGTACGCCCGGTAAAGCTTCGGCTTCAGCCGTATCTATTGAAACAATTCGCGCGTGGCTGTGTGGACTTCGCAAAACCTTGCCATACACCAATCCAGGAAGATCTATATCCGCGCCATATAAGGCCTTACCAGTAACCTTCTCAGTACCATCTGGGCGAATAGGTCGCGTCCCAATCACCTTATATTCGGGTTTTTCTACAGTAGTCATTACACTCTCCTTTTTAAGATTACTTCTATCCGTTATCGCTAGTTCCTGCAGCTTTTAAAACTGCGCGAACAATTTTGTCATAACCGGTGCATCTACAAAGATTGCCAGCCAACCAGAAACGAATCCGCTCCTCATCTAGCTCTGGCTCACTATCAAGCAAAGCTTTCGAAGAAACGATAAATCCTGGCGTACAAATACCACATTGCAGAGCTGCTTCTTCAAGAAACGCTTGCTGAAGAGGATGCAACTTATCACCATCAGCAATCCCTTCAATAGTAGTAATTTCAGCATTTTCTGCTTCAACACCAAGAACACAGCATGCATTAGCCACCCTGCCATTTACTAAAACACTACATGCGCCGCAATTACCATTGTTACAGCCTTCTTTTGTACCAGTTAAACCCAGTTCATCACGAAGAACCTCGAGCAAGCTTTGACGTGGCTCACACAAAAAATCAGTTTCTTCACCATTTAGTGTTGTTTGTACCTGTGTACGACGTACTGCCATTGTTAATTCTCCTCAATGCGTTTTAGCGCTCGCTCTAAGGCGCGCACTGTTAAAACACGGCTAAGATGTACGCGTTGGGCGGCTGACCCACGCATATCCGTTATTGGCGTAGCAGCATTTGCCGCAGCATCTCCTGCAGCAGCGAATGCTGCTTCACCTGGTTCTTTTCCAATCAATGCTTCTGCTGCTTCACTAACAAGCAAAGTTGTAGGTGCTACCGCGCCAATTGCGACACGTGCATTTTCTATACGATCACGTGCGTCATTTAACGTAAGGCTTACACCTGCGTTCGCTACTGCAATATCCATTTCATTACGCGGAATAAAACGGTGGAAATATGCAGCAGAATTGCTACCTGGATTCGGTACAACGATTTGTAAAAGAATCTCTCCATCTTCAAGCGCATTTTGACCAGGGCCTAGGAAAAAATCCTCAACCGGTAACTCACGCACTTGATTAGCAGATCCAATATGTAAAATCGCACCTAAAGCGATCAGAGCGGGGGTTGTATCTGCAGCTGGACTAGCGTTACACAAATTTCCACCGAAACCAGCTCGACTTTGAATTTGAATACCACCTACCAAGGTTGCACAGTCAATAAGCGCCGGTAATCTATCTATTATTTCTGCATTTTCATAGATCTCCGCAAACGGAACCGCCGCACCAATTTTTAAATCTCCAGAACTATTGAAAGCAAATTGTGTCAACTCTGGAATATGTTTGAGGTCAATGACCTGCTCAGCATCAGAACGTCCCTCACGCAATTGGACGATAATGTCTGTACCACCCGCGAGTAAAACACTTCGTTTTCCATCAGCGAGCGCCGTGTACACATCACCAAGCGATGTAGGGGCGAGATAAGTAATCTCTTGCATGTTAATCCTTTAAATAATGAACCCTGTGAAACCACAGCATCCATTGGTCTCCCGAGATGATAGCATCTTCTCGTTCAAATCGAGACAATCTACAATTCGATAATAGAACGTCCCGAAATCTCTCCCGATGTCAGAGCATCAGTCGCTTCGTTGATTTGATCGAGAGTATATCGTTCAGTCACAAGATCATTGAGAAGAAGATCTCCTTCATTAAACCAACGTAAAAACATCGGGAAATCCCTATCAGGCCTACAGGAACCACCAATTGAACCTATGTACTTCTTCTCATTGACCAAAAGATCTCTCGCATCAATTTCAACGTTAGTCTGAGGAACTCCCACGAGTACTGCCATACCACCAGTATTATGACCTAGCATACCAGGGCGTACTGAAGGTAAAATTTGCTCCATTGTCGTTTTAATCCCAATGCAATCAAAGGCATAATCAACTCCAGCAGCTGGAGCACCAAATGAGGTGGTTCCTTCGGGCATCTGTGTAATTTCACGAATACGCTCGACCGGATCACATTCAGACGCATTAATTCCAATCGTTGCGCCAAACTTCTCTGCAAATCTAAGCTTTTCTTCACTCAGATCGACCGCAATTATCGGATCAGCACCAATAACTGCTGCTGCAGCTATCGCTGAAAGACCTACACCCCCAACCCCATAAACCGCAACACTTTCACCTTCATTTACTGCCGCAGTGTGATAAACCGCCCCCGAACCTGTCATAACTGCACAACCAATGATCGCAGTAACATCAACAGGGGCGTCCTTCGGTAATGCCACAATGAATTGCTCATCCGCGATCGTAGTATCAGCCCACGTAAAAACACCTTGTGATCGCGCAATCGAACCATCATCCAATTGAAGTGAAACGGGATCAGGCTTACGAGTGGCATTAGGATCACGAGGCACCCAAGTAACCATGACGTGATCACCTTCTGAAACATGACTTACTTCACGACCAGCAGCAATCACAACCCCCGTAGACTCATGCCCTAATACCGTGGGTGCTTGTCTAGGACCATGCATCTGGTGAAGTTGGGAATGGCAAATCCCACTAGCAAATTGTTTTACGACCACTTGATAAGGACCAGGATCAGGTAAAGATATATCTTGAATTTGAAGCGGACCGGGTCCAGCAGGACAAACTACAACACGCGCATCTGTAGGCATTTCATTCTCCCAATAGTTAAGGTATCGATATTGTAGAGGAGGAATGCCAGTGATGGGGGATATAAACATGAAAATAAGAGGCCTGCACTACATAAACCGCAGAACAACACTTGGACAATGTATTTAGATATAGATTAGAATCTCATAGGGAAACATTGAACCCTACATATACTTTGAGAACGTACCAGGAGAGGCCAAAATGACAGCTGTAAGCGGCAGAGAACAATTAATGGAAATCACCAGACGAGAGATTGAAAATGCTATGTCAGGAAATTTGGATTTAGCTCCAAGTGTTCTGGAAGTACCCACAGAACGGTATATAGACCCAGAACAATGGGAACTTGAGGTGGAAAGGATCTTTAAGAGACTTCCTTTGGCATTGGCTTTTACTGATGAGTTAAGAGAGATTGGTTCATATAAATCCATCGAGGTCGCAGGCGTTCCAGTTTTAATAACAAGAACAATGGAGAACGAAGTTAAAGCCTTTGTAAACATGTGTAGCCATCGTGGTGCAATTGTAGTTGATGAAGGTTGCGGGGAGGCTAGAGATTTTAGCTGCCCTTACCATGCATGGCTTTATGACTTAGAAGGCAACTTACAAAGTGTTTTTGATGACAGCAATTTCGGCGAGTTTGACAAAACAGAATTCGGATTGACCCCTCTACCTGTTGCGGAAAGAGCAGGATTAATATGGGTAACACTAAACCCCAAATCAAATGTAGACATTGACACATTTCTTAGTGGTTATGCAGACGTACTGGAACACCTAGGATTCAAAGACCACGTGGTAGCAGGAAAGCAACCACTGGATGGTCCAAATTGGAAAGTCGCTTACGATGGATATCGTGACTTTTACCACGTCCCAATACTCCATCGAAATAGTTTTGGACCCGATGGGCCCTATCAAGCCGATTATTATGCTTGGGGACCCCACGTGCGCGTGGTCTCTCCAAAGGGCCACGAACGTCTCTCAGATATCCCAGAAGACCAGTGGAATGTCGATGATATTACGGGTGGTGTCTGGACAATTTTCCCAAATATCTCAATAGCTGGAACTCCAAGCACAGGTTATATGGTGTCAATGATGTTTCCAGGAAAGTCAGTGACTGAATCCTACACAATTCAGAACTTTACAAGGCCTGAACCAGTTCCGGAGGGTGAAGAAAAGGAGCTCGAAGATCACATGAAATTCATGGGCTACGTTGTAGGCGAAGAAGACTACTACACTGGAAAACGTGTGCAACGTTCTCTAGCAACTGGAGCAAAAAAAGTGTCTATGTTCGGTAGAAACGAAAATGGAGGACAACTATTCCATCGTTGGGTACAAGCACTTGTAGACACACCAGATGAAAAATTAAACGAACTGCTTGAAAAAGGTATCGACAACTAGTTCAAGCAAACTGTAAGAGACTTGTAATTTCATTCGGAGCAATCCTATTACTTCGAGTATGATGCGCATAAGCACGTAGTTAAGGAGCTTTGTAATGGCGGAAACTGGAACAATTAACGGGGCAACAGTAATAGCAAGGGCCCTTAAACAACAAGGTGTCGACAACATGTTCGGAATCGTTGGCTTCCCTGTACAGGGCATTGCTTCAGCTGCCCAACGCGAAGGTATACGTTTTTTTGGATTCCGTAATGAACAGGCAGCTAGCTACGCTGCGGCGGCTGTAGGTTACTTAACAGGGAGACCAGGCGTGTGTCTAACTGTTTCAGGACCGGGGATGGTACACGGAGTTGCTGGCCTAGCTAATGCATGGTCTAACTGTTGGCCAATGCTTTTACTTGGCGGAGCACCAGATGCATATCAAGATGGACAAGGTGCCTTCCAGGAAGCTCCGCAGATAGAGGCAGCCCGGCCTTTCGTAAAATATGCACACCGACCAGAAAATATAGAAAGAGTCCCGTTTTACATTGAGAAAGCGATTCGGGCAACTATGTACGGGCGGCCCGGAGCTGCATATCTTGATCTTTCAAACGACGTAATATCTGCAGAAATTGCAGAGGAGTCTGTAGAATTTAAAGATCTTTGTCCTGAACCACCGAGAACATTTGCAGACCCATCTTTAGTCGAACAGGCTGTTGCAACTTTAAAAACGGCAGAGCGCCCACTAGTAATAGTTGGGAAGGGAGCTGCATATGCACATGCCGAAGAAGAGGTTCGTGATTTCATCGAACGTACACAACTACCATTTTTGGCATCACCCATGGGTAAAGGCGTTATACCAGATGATCATCCATTATCAATCGCGCCAGCACGTTCTACTGCACTGCAAGAAACAGACTTGGTATTCCTTGTTGGTGCGAGGCTCAATTGGATCATGCATTTTGGGTTACCACCGAGGTTTAATGAAAATGTACGAGTTATTCAACTGGATATCTCACCAGAGGAAATTGGTACAAATGTACCCGCTGAAGTTGGTCTTGTAGGTGATGCGAAAGCAGTAATGGGACAGATTAATGCTGTACTTGAACAATCTCCATGGTCATACCCTCAAGAAACAACTTGGTGGACACAACTTCAAGCAAAAGCAGAGGAAAATGTCCAATCTGTACAAGCTATGGAAGCTGATGATTCGTCACCAATGAACTACTACCATGTACTTGGAGCAGTTAGAGATGCTTTACCAAGAGATGCAATCATCTCAAGTGAAGGTGCTAGCACAATGGACATTGGGCGAACTGTGCTACCAAATTACTATCCAAGACATCGATTAGATGCTGCAACGTTTGGGACAATGGGTGTAGGGCTTGGGCAGGCAATCGCTGCCGCTATAGTGCATCCCGACAAAAAGGTTGTCGCAGTAGAGGGCGATTCTGGATTTGGTTTCAGCGCCATGGAAGTGGAAACAGCCTGTCGCTATCAACTACCTATTACCTTTATCATTGTTAATAACAATGGAATTGGAGGAGGGCCCTCAAAACTTGATCCTGACCGTATACCACCAGGTGCATACACACCCAATGCTCGCTATGAACAGATTATTGAAGCTTTTGGTGGAAAAGGATTCTATGTAACAGAGCCTTCGGAACTGCAAGGAACTCTCGAAAAGGCGATCGCAATGGATGAACCTACAATCGTCAACATTATGATTGATCCTAAAGCTCAGAGAAAACCACAGAAATTTGCTTGGCTAACGAGATAATTTGAAAAATTATCTGGACACCGAGGTGATATGAGTAACGAGTGGGGACCAGATTTCAGTAGGCTTACTGTCTTAATTATTGAAGAAGCATGCCAGAGTTCAATTGAACGCTGTGACAAAGAAATTTCAGAAATTATTGCGCTTAACAAGGCTAACCGTACATTTACAAATACTATTGAAGCCCTCGAATCTGCTCAAGATTTAATTGGTCAAGCTGCAGGGCAATATGGCTTTATGGCATACGTCTCAGACAATGAAGACATTCGAAATACCGCCCGTGATTGGGAAGCAAAACTAGAGCAATACTTGCTTGATTTATCCTTCAGAGAAGATATCTACCAAGCTATCCAAGAATACGGGGGAAACGATGAATCACTGGACTTGGAACAACAACGACTACATGAGCACATCTTAAGAGACTATCGCCGCAGCGGCTTTGAATTACCTAAAAAAAAGCGTGAGGAACTTAGAGTTCTCTTAGACCGCCTAATAGAATTAGGCGTAACTTTTCAACAAAATATCAACGAATATGAAGATGCTATCTTACTAGAAATTGATCAACTTGAAGGACTTCCACAAACCTACATAGAAGGACTACAGAAAGAACATAAAGAAGGAGGAAAGGAACTCTATCGCATTTCTTTAGATTATCCTGAATTACACCCATTCCTCGCAAATGCAAAATCAGCTGAAGCACGAAAAGCGATTTTCCTGAAAGATCAACTAAAAGGTGGAGATGGAAACGTTATAGTTCTGGAAGAAGCACTCCAAGTAAGAAAAAAAGTCGCACATCTTTTAGGGTACAAATCTTGGGCGGAATATATTTTGGAAATCCGTATGGCAAAAAACCCTCAAAGGGTTTCAGAATTCTTGACAGATCTTGAAGAAAAAATAAAGCCTAAAGCACAAGCAGACCGGGAATTAATGGGGATAGCGAAACAAGAGGATAGTGGTGAAAAGGAGGTGAACATTTGGGACTGGCGTTATTGTCATAACTTACTAATGGAATCCAAATATTCCATTAATGAATTCGAGGTGGCAGAGTACTTTCAATTAGATGCATGTTTAAAAGGATTGTTTGATATCTGCCAAGAATTGTTTGGCGTTAAATTTATAGAAGTTCCAGATGCAAAACGGTGGCACAAAGATGTTCTTACATTTGACGTCACGGAAGCTAACGATAATAAAGTTTTTGCTCGGTTCCATATGGATCTTTTTCCAAGACCTAATAAATATGGACATGCTGCGGCATTTACATTGCGTAGTGGCCGTGTATTGAAAGACGGAACCTATCAGCGCCCCATTAGTGCAATAGTCGCAAATTTCACAAAACCAACAAACTCGACCCCGTCCCTGTTACGACATAGCGAGGTCGTCACACTATTTCACGAATTTGGGCATATTCTGCACCAGACTCTCACAAAATCTCATTACTTACGTTTTAGCGGTACAAGAACCGAACGAGATTTTGTCGAAGCACCCTCCCAAATGTTTGAAAATTGGGTTTGGCACCGGGATGTTTTAAAGAAATTTGCTTTTCACTTTAAAACAAAAGAGGCTATCCCAGAAAAAGTTCTTGATTCAATGATCGCTGCTCGTCAATTAAGCTCAGGCGTCACAACACAAAGACAACTTTTCTTTGCAAATCTAGATTTTAAATACCACACAGAAAACTTCGATGGGAACAGCACAGAAACTGCTAGGGAGTTGCATACGATAACTGGGTTCCCATTCCCTGAAGGGACACACTTTCAATCTGGTTTTGGTCATTTATTTGGGTACGATGCTGGCTATTATGGTTACCTCTGGTCCCAAGTATTCGGTGAAGATATGTATACACGTTTCGCCGAAGCAGGACCCTTAGACAAACAACTTGGTTCGGTTTACCGAGAAACCATTCTAGAACGAGGCGGGTCTGTAGACGGAGATACCCTAGTCAAAAACTTTTTAGGACGAGAACCAAACAACAAAGCTTTCCTACGAAAATTAGGTGTCTAAGTAACGCTGTGACGCATTGGAGCGATATGTCTTTACATGACAAATATGATCAACCTGAAAATTTCAACCTAACTGGGCAAGTAGCAATAGTGACTGGTGGCGGCCGTGGAATTGGCCGAGCCTTTGCCCAAGCCCTAGCAAAAGTTGGGGTGAAAATAGTAGTTACTGCACGAACAAAACACGAGCTCGAACAGACTGTCGAACTCATCCAATCCTCTGGTGGTCAAGCAATTGCAATCCCTGGGGACGTGTCAGAACCATCAACAGTTGAACAGATAGCTAAAATCACTGAAAAGAAATTCGGTACCGCAGATATTTTGATTAACAATGCAGGCATAACCGGTCCTGTAACTAATGAATGGGATGCTGATCCCAGCGACTGGTGGCGCACAATGGAGATCAATATGCGGGGAACGTACCTTATGACTAGAGAGATATTACCCAGTATGATTTCTCGAAATCGTGGGCGTATTATTAACCTTACCAGTGCCGTGGTCCTGAAAACTTATCCGTACTTCACATCTTATACCGTTTCTAAAGCGGCTATCATTTACTACACACAGAATTTGGCAGGGCAAGTCAAAGATCAAGGTATAAGTGTTTTTGCATACCACCCTGGTGGTCCAGAAACAGAGATGTCTCGTCACCTAGCAGAATCATCAGAAGTTCACGATTCTGTGAGAGAAATATTTAAAAAAATGTATGAGAACGATGCAAATACACCAATGGAAATTCCGGTGCAAGATGTATTGATGATGGCTTCAGGGCAATCCGACCCTCTAACAGGACGTTTCCTCATGCATACTGATGACCAAAAAGAGATGTTGACAAGAATAGATGAAATCGAAAGAGATAACTTATACGTTCTGACTAGAAGGACGTAGTGATCTTACGGTTAAATGGCATCTAGGCTTATAATTTAATCATGCAAGGAACCTACAAAGCACTCGAATCCTACAAAACAGAAACAGGAAATTCTTTGCGACTAGTCAAAAAAGAGATCTCAGACCTCCCCGAAGGCGATCTTTTAGTCAAAGTACAGTACTCATCTCTGAATTATAAAGATGCGATGTCTGCAAAAGGATTTCCTGGAGTAACTAAAAATTACCCACACACTCCCGGCGTTGATGCTGTTGGAACAGTCATAGGGGATAAGAGCAACACTTTCACTGAGGGAGACGAGGTCATAGTCACTGGGTTTGATTTGGGCGTTAATACAGCAGGTGGTTTTGGGGAATACATTCGTGTACCGTCTGACTGGGCTATAAGGCTACCGACTGGTTTATCTGCAAAAGATTCTATGATTCTAGGGACAGCAGGCCTTACTGCAGGTCTTTCAATTAGAGCCTTAGACTCTTTTAGAGGTATTACAAATACAAAATCGATTGTGAGTGGCTCTACAGGTGGGGTCGGATCTGTGGCGGTAAAGCTACTTTCTCATTTGGGGTCTCAGGTTACTGCAATTAGCGGGAAAAATTCCCAACACAAACTTTTACAATCCTTAGGTGCTAAGGAAATATTATCAAGAGAAAACTTTCAAGAAAATGTAAGGAAGCCCCTTGGAAAAGGTGTTTGGGATATTGGGGTTGATGTTGTAGGAGGGGAAATACTATCGACAATGCTAGCAGCCATAAACCCTGCTGGCGCGGTTGCCTGCAGTGGCTTAGTTGGGGGAGCACAATTTGAATCCTCAGTATTCCCTTTTATTCTTCGAGGTATAGCTCTTCTGGGTATTGAATCTGTTGCGACATCGCTTGAACAAAGAGAAATTATTTGGCAACACTTTGCATCTGACTGGTCTATTTCATTAAATGACCTTGCGAAAGAGGTCGATTTAGAAAATTTAGAGACTGAAATAGATTTGATAATTGGCGGAAATCAAGTTGGAAGAGTTCTAGTAAAAATTTGAATTATCATCATTTTACTGATGATAATTCTGTGCTTTGACTTCCAGCCATAAAGCCCTTAATAGCGAATAAAAAAACGAGGCACCGCTTACTTCAACTTAAAACCAATATTGAGTTCCTTAAGCGCACGTAAAAAGAAATGTGGATGATGCTTAAAGTCATTCTCCCCTTCAATAAACCACATTTTTTCGACTCGATCAGTTAAAACCTTAAACGCATAATAAAGCTCTCTTCGCGCAAGTGGGGCACCCAGACAATAATGAATACCAGCACCAAAAGTAAGATGTGCCATTGGATTTTTTCGATCCAAATCAACTTCACCTGGATTTTCAAATCTTCGCTCGTCACGATTTGCTGCAGCATACCTAGTACCTACTGCCGCACCGGCTGGAATTGTCACACCATGCAAAGTCACATCTTTTTTTGCTACACGTGAAAGCATTTGTACCGGGGATTCCAAACGGAGAACTTCTTCAACAAACACACGGAGATATTTATCAGGGTCTGAATTTAATTGCTCCCAAACATGAGGGTTCTCAATCAAAATTTTGGCACCTTCTGAAATAGCATTTGTAGAAGTTTCTGAACCACCTACAAAGGTGTCGGACATAGTTTCTGCATGTAATTCGTTATCGGTGAGTGTACGACCCCACTCAGGAATCTCGGTATTTACCAAATCGGAAAGCAGAGTCTCATCAGGCTCATCACGTAACTTTTCGAAAATCGGTTGGAAATAGTGTTGCGCCTCTATTTGCTGCAACACACACTCCTCTTCTTCTTCGGGACTTTGCATCAAACCAAACCGACGTACCCAAGCGTCAGTCCAATCCTTAATGCGCCAAATATCCTCTTCAGGTGCACCCATTTGTCGACCGATAACAATTAGTGGCAAAGGAACTGCAAATTGTTGTACCCAATCACATTGTCCATCTTCAGCAAAATCTTCAAATAGCCGTATTGCAACTTCCTCAACATAGGGATCCAAATTTTTGATTTTCCCAGGACGAAAGGCTTGATCAAACATATTCCTCATTTGTCGATGATTTGGATCATCTCGACCAGCCAAAGTTGCTGCAGGAGCCCAGCCCTTCTCTTCAAATAATTTTTGCATACGAATTTGCTGCTCTGTAGGCTGAGGGGCTTCATCAGAGGATTTAGTATCCCGCTCATTACCAAAGTTCTCGGTGTCCAAGAG
>JAKUNN010000047.1 GCA_022451885.1 Dehalococcoidia bacterium
GTAGGAGTAGAAGTAGGAGTAGGAGTAGGAGTGGAAGTGGAAGCAGAAGCAGGAGTGGAAGTAGGGGTCGAAGTAGAAGTGGAAGCAGGAGTGACTGTTTTTCTAACACATGCGAGTAGCCCAGAAGAAGTAATTAGGGTGATGAAAAAAATTGCAATTGTTATAGTTGTCCATCTTAAGCGCTCGCTATGCACTTTTTATAGTCCTAAAAAAAGCGCGCAAGTCTTCGACCACAAGTTCTGGTTCTTCAGCAGGAGCAAAATGACCCCCAGAAGGCATCAGGGTCCATCGCTGGAGATTGGTTCGTTCTTCCGCCAGTTTTCTTGGGACTAAAATTAATTCGCGTGGAAAAACCGCAATCGCTGTAGGTGTCTCAATTGTTGGTTTTCTGTCATGTGAGGCGGTCCAGGGAGCTCTAGCATTTTCCCAATAGTAGCGAACAGTAGTTGAAAAACTTTCTGTTAGCCAGTAAATCATTACGGTGTTGATTAAGTGTTCCTTAGTAAAGCTTTTTTCTATGTCTCCATCACAATCGCTCCAATTTCTTCGCCTTTCAATTAGCCATGCAGCTAAGCCAACAGGTGAATCATTCATTGCATAAGCCAAGGTTTGTGGATCGTTGGAGTGTACTGCAACGTGCGAAGCCGCTGATTGCATCCTTGTATTCATTTGTTCAAACCAGTCTTCTTCACCTGGTCCATAATCATCTGCACTTGCTGGCATAAACCCGCCTTCGCCGAGCAGCCAAGGAAGAGTCATGTGTATACCCATTAAATGTTCAGGGTACTTGTGGCCGAGCTGTGCTGTGACAAATGCTCCCCAGTCGCCTCCCTGAGCACCGAATTGATCATATTCAAGTACATCACGCATTAATTTGAGCCATAAATCAGCAGTTTGTACCGGTTGTACTCCTGTTTTCCTTAGTGGAGTTGAAAAACCGAAGCCAGGGAGTGATGGAACAATTACATCAAACGCATCCTCAGGGTCTCCACCAAATGAGGCAGGGTCGGTCAGGGGGCGTATAACTTCATTAAGGTCCCAAAATGTCCAGGGCCAGCCATGTGTCAAAATTAGTGGTGTAGGATTTGGCCCCTTTCCCTTCTCATGAATAAAGTGAATAGGTACTCCATCAATTTCAGTTTTAAAATTGGCAAAGCTGTTCATTTTTTTCTCTTGTTCTCGCCAGTCATAGTTGTTAAGCCAATAATCAACAAATTCGTGGAGGTATTCTTCGTTTGCTCCATAACGCCAGTCGTCATTACCAAAATCTGTAGCCCAGCGTGTTTGGCGCAGTCTTGCTCTAAGGTCTTCTAAAGATTCTTCTGGAATTGCTATCGTGAAAGGTTCAGCTGCCATTGGGTACCTCGTAGAATGTTTGACAGAGTTAGACTACTTGATCTCTTTCAAAATTGGTAAGTACTTGAGAGACAACCATTTCAAGTGCATAGTCTCCATACACAAAAAAAAATTACGAGGAAATTTATGTCTACTCTTGAACTTACCGGACTTGAAGGAAAAGTTGCTGTTGTCACTGGGGCTGGTCGCATGCGTTCGATTGGGCGCTCGATTGCTCTGGAAATGGCAAAAGCTGGTTGTGATGTTGTAATTACTGGAACCGGCCGTTCTCCCGATCGATATCCTGATGCTGAAAAGGCAGCAGGATGGAAAGATATTGAATCTGTTGCTGAAGAAATTCGTGCTGTAGGAAAAAAAGCACTTCCCTTAGTTAGCAATGTGGCAGATGAAGGGTCTGTCCAAGATCTTTTAAAAGCGACAATTGCCGAATTTGGTGGTTGTGACTTCATTATCAACAATGCGGGTGCTGCTAGAGGTGAGGATCGAGTTCCGGTTGTAGATATGCCAATTGAGCAATGGGATACCGTTCTTAATGTTAATTTACGGGGCACCTTTTTAATGTCTCGTATTTTTGGAAAGCATTTGATTGAGGCTGACAATGGGGGTGCTATTGTAAATATTTCTTCTATTGCAGGAAAAATTCTTGGTCCGAACATGTCTGCTTATGTAGCTAGCAAAGCTGCGGTGCAAGGTTTAACAGCTTCAATGGCACAGGAAATTGGTCGATATGGAGTGAGGGTAAATACTATTTGTCCTGGCCTGGTAGATACTTCACGCATGGATGATGTGTTTGATGATCCTAATTTTGATGAGCGTGCTGCACGTATCCCGATAGGTCGTGCTGGTACAGGTGAAGATATTGGGTATCAGGCTGTGTATTTGTGCAGTGATCAAGGTTCATGGATTACTGGTCAATCTATCAATGTATGTGGAGGTAATGCTGTTCAGCATTAGTATGCATTGCATCATAATTAAGAAAGGATCAGGATATGCCACTTAATCCACAAGCGAAAATGATTCTTGATCAAATGGCAAGTCTCAATCTTCCTCCGCTATGGGAGCAATCAGCTGAGGATGCTCGAGCTGCGTCTGCAGCTCGTCGTTTACCTCCTTCAAACCCAGATCCTGTTGCAGAAAGCATAGATCGCACATTTCCTGGTTTGGGAGGTGATGTGCCTGTACGTATATATAAGCCAAATTATGAATCTGATTTGCCAATTTTAGTATGGTTCCATGGTGGTGGATGGGTGCTTGGCGATCTTGAAATGGCAGATCCAACGGCTCGTGCCTTGGCACATAGATCTGGTGTCATTGTTGTATCTGTTGATTATCGATTGGCTCCGGAATACCGTTATCCAGCAGCAATGGATGATTGTTATGCCGCTACCTTATGGGTTGCTCAGAATGCTTCTGAGGTCGGTGGGGATGCTAATCGAATTGCAGTTGGGGGAGATTCGGCCGGTGGAAATCTTGCAGCTGCAGTTGCTTTGCGTGCGCGTGATGAAGGTACGGTAGAGATTAGTCATCAGCTTCTTGTATATCCTGTTACTTCAATGGATTTTACAAGTGATTCGTATCGGGATAATGCTGAAGGCTATCTTTTAACAACTAAGTCAATGCGATGGTTTTGGGATCACTATGTTGGACCAAATGGAGATCCAAACGATCCGTATGCTTCACCACTTGTAGCGGACGACCTAAGTGGATTGCCCAATGCGCATGTTATAACTGCGGAATACGATCCGTTGAGAGATGAAGGAAATGCTTATGCTGCAAGGCTGATGGATGCAGGTGTTCCTACTGTTTCAAAATGTTATGACGGGATGATCCATGGTTTCTTTGGTATGAGTGAAGTTTTAGATGATGCCAAAGCAGCGATAGATAGCGCTTCTCAGGAGCTAAAGAAAGTCTTTGAATAAAGAAAGTTTTTGAATTTAATAAGGAGAAATATATGAATGAATTTGATATGACTGGGAAAACTGTCATTGTTACAGGTGCTTCCTACGGGCTTGGGGTTTCGTGGGCATCTGCGTTGGCTGATTATGGTGCTAATATCGTTGCGACTGCCAGAAACGAGGATAAGTTACAGGAAACAAAAGCGTTAATTGAGGGGAAGGGGCGTCAGTGCTTAACCGTGGGTTGTGATGTTCGTGAGTATGACCAGGTTGAGGCACTTATGAAGGCTGCTTGGGATGAGTTTGGTACTGTTGATGTTCTTATCAATAATGCTGGAATAGCTGATCCTCGTGGTTTCCGTTCAGAACATTCTGATATAGACCTGTATAACGATATTGTTGCAACAGATTTAAACGGTCTTTGGTATTGTTGTCGTGCCTCTGCTCAACATTTTTTGAGGCAGGGACATGGGAATATCATAAATATCAGTAGTATTTTTGGTATTGGTGGTTTTGAGGGTCGGTCACCTGGCTATTTTGCTGCAAAAGGTGGCGTAACCAGACTGACAGAATTTCTTGCAGTTGAGTGGGGAGATCGAAATCTTCGTGTGAATGCCATTGCTCCAACAGTTTTTGATTCAGAGATGACTCATGATGCTATTGCTCAGAGCGGGATTATGGAAATGCTAGAAGGACGTACGCCTATGCGCCGTATTGGTTCGCCTGATGATTTAGTAGGACCCATCGTCTTTCTTGCATCGGATGCATCGAAGTATGTTAATGGTGTGATTTTGCCTTTAGATGGTGGCTTAACTGCTAGTCGGGGTTATCAGCCTGGTCCTTTCCCTACTGATGAGTGGGATCCTCGTGGCAAACCTTTAATGCCTGGTGATGCATGGGATGAATAGAGGCGGCCAGTACGTATCCGGATATGCCGTAATATGTTCTATATCTTTAGAAAAAGGTTAGTAGTAAAGAGCTATGGATTGTCCACGTTGTCTCTCTGCACTTAAAGTTGAACATCACTTTGGTATTGAGGTAGATCATTGTCTAGAGTGCAATGGTCGTTGGCTTGATCATGATGAACTTGATGCACTTGAAGCAAAAACTGCTCCTAATGAAGATACGAGGCGTGCAACGATTCAATTTTCGAAGCGTCAGAGCGAGCTGGGCTGTCCTATCTGTAACAAAAAAATGGTCGCTTTTAATTATCGAGCATATGACCTAGAGCTTGATACATGTGAGGAAGAACATGGTTTCTGGGTCGATGCTGGTGAGGAGGGACGTATCAAAGACATTATGGAGGAACGAGTAAAAGGCTTGGCACGGTCATCTTCGGCTGAGGACGCATGGGGTGATTTTCTAAAGGGGGTCGGTGACAAGTCTATGTGGGATCGTGTAGGTGATTTTTTTAAAGGTGGAAAGAAATAAAGGGCAGTAATTTTTTACCAAGTAAAAACGAACGTATGGTAACACTCTATGTCTAATCAACCGCCAACAAATACTTCTTGGCCGTGGTTGCCTCGTCCTATGAGGGCACGTTCGATGTTGCAGTATTTCCTCAAGCTTGAAGCTGCGGGTGGAATTGTTCTTCTGATTGCAGCAATCGGCGCACTCATATGGGCCAATGTATGGACTGAGGCGTATGAATCTTTTTGGCATATCCATGCGGCATTAAAAATTGAAGGCTTCCATTTGGATCAAGACCTGGGGCACTGGGTCAATGATGCGTTGATGGTCATTTTCTTTTTCCTTGTTGGGTTGGAAATTAAACGAGAATTTGTGACAGGTGAGCTCCATGATCCGAAAAGAGCTGCATTGCCTTTACTGGGAGCTATTGGTGGAATGGCGGTCCCAGCTTTATTCTTTTTTGCCTTTACGAATGGGACTGATGGAATTAGTGGGTGGGGTATTCCAGTTGCAACAGATATCGCATTTGTGATTGGGGTTCTTGCATTGTTCGGGAGGCGTCTTCCTACTGGTTTAAGAGTTTTTCTTTTAACTTTGGCAATCGCAGATGACATTGGTGGTATTGCGATAATTGCAATTTTTTATTCTAGTGATCTTGCCTTTGACTGGCTCACTGCTGCTTTGGGTCTCATCATCTTAATTTTCTTAATGCAACGTGCTCGTATTGTTTCGTTTGCTCCGTACATCGTTGTTGGGGCAGTCCTTTGGTATGCAACTTTCGAGAGCGGTATTCATGCAACAATCGCAGGTGTGATCTTAGGTTTGCTTACCCCTGCACGTCCTTTCCAGGGTGAAAACATCATGGAAAAGCTGGAACATTTATTGTTGCCTTGGTCGAATTTTGTGATCATTCCTTTGTTTGCTTTAGCAAATGCAGGCGTAGTTATTTCTGGCGAGAGTTTGAGTGATGCTTTTGGAGGACGACTTGCTTGGGGCGTGTTAGTAGGTCTTGTTGGCGGAAAGTTTGTTGGTATTAGTTTGTTGACAATTGCAGGTATTGTTTTCCGGATTGGACGCTTACCTAGTGCTGTGACTATTCCTCATGTACTTGGAGCGGCTGCCTTAGCAGGGATAGGTTTTACAGTTTCTTTGTTCATTGCAGAATTATCGTTCAAAGATAATGCATTTTTACTTGATCAAGCAAAGATGGGTGTACTCTTCGGTTCCTTAATTGCTGGTATTCTAGGCGCTGTTTTGCTTTTGATCGTATCTAAAAAATCTCCTCCCGTAGCAACATCATTCCCGGTAGTGGAGTCTGCTTCGGAGAAAGGTAATGAGGTAAACGAATGATTCTATTAATGCTTGGCTTTATTGGATGGTATGCAAGTGGGTATTGGTTAGGCCAACGTCTTCTTCGTTCGGAGCGTTTTGAAGGTATAAATGAAGAGAGACGATCAAGGGGTATTTTTCTAGCAGTTTGGATTCTTTTGTGGACTGGAATCATTGCAGGTGTAATCGCCTTGATGGGAGTAGGTGGTGAGTCGGGATCTTGCAAATTTGAAGATCGTTTTGTTGTTGGTGAGGAGGAAGGTCATTGTGTCGTTCAATTAGATTTAGCTGATAGTGAAAAAGATGGCTGGTATGCTCAGGTTTTGGTGATTTCTGAGGATACTAACTTGGCAGAATTGGGAGAAAAAGCTATTCAGGATAGACAAGATTCAGACATTTTGGCTGTCTCATATACCAAACAAATTTCTGTTGATGAAAAAGCAGACCTAAGTAAGCTTTTTGAGATAGATTCCGAAAGTGATAGTGAGTTTTTAGGAAAGGTAGGTTTTCGTTCGGTCCATATAATTCCACAGATAATTTGGATGATCGTTATCTATGGTTCGCTTTTCTCACTTGTTTTATTTGCTGTTCGGATTTTACGCAGAAGATTTATTCGACAGTAGCAGTATTTTCATTACGTGGTGCTGATGACATGGCACGGAGTTTTGGTTGCGTGACTATGATAATTGCTGCGATCATTGCCATTGACGCACCGCAAATTGAGAACCAAATACCTGCTGAGCCAACGACGTCTGCCATTAGCCCAGCTAACAGTGCGCTGAAAGGGGCTCCACCCATCATTGCTATGGTGTAAATACTCATAACGCGTGCCATCATAATGCCGGGTGTATTGATTTGAATCAGAGTCAAATTTAAATTCACAAAAAATGCTGCATTAAATCCACTTAAAATCATCAATACGATGGTGAGCCATGTAGTGTGTGAAAAACCAATCCCTACAATGATGCTGCCGCCAATAACTAGTGTTAGTGCAAACCACCCCCCTGCATTTTTTATCGTTCCAAAAGAAGCAATAACGAAGGACATGATGAACATGGCGGCACCGAAAATACTTAGTAATACGCCTTGAAATGTTTCGCTTGCTCCTAATTGATCCTCTGAAATTCTTGGTAAAAGGGTCTGCCAAGGTCCATTAACTACCAGTGTAGTAACAATCAAGAGGAAGAATAGAACGCGAATATCTATGGATCGGGCGACAAAAAAGAATCCATCGCGAATATCCTGGAAGAATTTATGTACGCTTATTTCTCGCTCTGATACTGTTCGCTCAAGTGGGGGGAGGCGAAGAGGAATCAGTGAAAATGTTCCAACAATTAGTAAACCAGCTTGGATTGTAAATGCCCAACCAAAATCTAATGTGGCTACGAGAGCACCTGCAAAAACGGGACCTATAAATTGTCCGCTCTGCATACCTACATTGTTTAGGGCAATTGCGTTTAATAAGTTTTTACGTGGAACGATTGAAGGGACGATTGTTTGTCGAATAGGTTGTCCGATAGCTACTCCAAGGCCTGAAACACCTGCTAGAATCAGCGCCAGAGCAAGGTTTAAGTCTCCCGTCCAGTGAAGCAAAGCAAGGCCTAGAGCTGCTACACAGGCGACAATATGGCTTGCAGTTATGAGGAGTCTTCTGTCCACCCTATCGGCGATAATTCCAATGGGTAATCCAAAAATTAAAACTGGGATTCCGACTGCAAATCCAAAAAAACCAAGGGCGGTATTGCTTTCACTTAATTCTCTAGCAAGTTGGAGAAATGTAAGTAGGGCCATTCCCTGAACAAGTGAAAACGTAATGGTATTGATCCATAAGTAACGAAAAGGAGGAATCGCAAATGCACGGAACATCTTATTTGCGAAGTTCTCGGGAGGTTCATTTTCCTCTGGATTACTGATTTCGGACTCCGTGTTCAGGATTATTGCAGACTATAAATCTGGGAATAACAGGCATCATTTTGTTTTCTTCCTTTTACGTCTACGGTCCCAAAACCATACCCAAAAAAAGAAATAAACCAAAACTGCTGCGGGTATGACAATAGCGGTTAACCAAATCATAAGTCCTCTCAGGAATCGATTTCATGGCAAACTAATACATCTAGCATACGTGATGATTTATAGAACGGGAGTTTATAATGCCTGATTTTCAACCAGATAACCTTACCTCGGGACCAGAGGGAACAGCGGATATATTTGAAGCTGTTTACTCGCAGCGTGCAATTCGCAAATTTAAAGAAGATCCTGTGTCCGATGAAACGTTGCGTCATGTAATCGAGGCAGCAACTAAGGCTCCAAGTGGTACTAACCGGCAGCCCTGGCGTTTTTTAGTTATTCGAGATTCTGAGAAGCGTTCAAGAATTGCGGAAATGATAAGAGTCAATGCAGAGAATGATCCAGGGATACGAGACTATTTTACCGAGGGTGCTAAATCAGATGACACTGGTCGTCGGTTGATGTTTACAGGTGCTCTAAGTCTTCTGAATCATCTTGATCAGGCTCCCGTATATATTATTCCTTGCCTTTATTGGGATGATCGTCAAGATGTACCGAGCAACAATGTCTTAACAGGTGCATCGATCTACGGTGCTGTTCAAAATCTTCAACTGGTGGCGCGCGCATTGGGTTTGGGGACAGTGCTCACCACTTTTCAAGCTCCCGTTCTCAATGATTTACGACCGTATTTAGGAATTCCAGAAAACGCACTTCCGTGTGCACTCATACCTCTGGGTTATCCTGACGCAAATTTTGGTCCTACTCGAAGATTACCAGTAGATGAGGTCCTCTTCTGGGATAGCTGGAAGGATTGAGCCTCTTTTTAAGCTAGGCTTTTATTCCAGCCCCCATGGCAAGTTCCGATGCTGTCCGGATTGCTTCTACTAGACTGGTTTCGTCAGCTATACCTTTGCCTGCAATGTCAAAAGCAGTTCCGTGATCAACAGATGTCCTAATAAATGGTAGTCCAAGATTAATACTTATACTTTTTTCGAAACCGTGTACTTTAATTGCGATATGTCCCTGATCGTGATAAAGCACTACAACCACATCGTACTGGCCTTGAATTGCCTGATTGAAAACTGAGTCTGCTGGTATCGGCCCTTCTACTGCAATTCCAAGGGTTTGTGCATCTTTTATGGCTGGCGTGATTTCCTCAATTTCTTCTCTTCCAATAAGTCCAGAGTCTCCCCCATGTGGGTTTAGTGCTGCAACTGCAATCTTTGGCTGTTTGAATCCCCATTTCTGAAAATGCATATCAGTTGTTGTAATTGCATCTTTTATATGATCTTTTTTTACAAAAGTACAAGCTTCTGGCAATGAAAGGTGTGTAGTGAGATGCATACACCGAAGTTCCCCGCTTATGAGCATGGTATAGACTTTTTCTGAGCCAGATAATCGTTGAAATACTTCTTGGTGTCCGGTTTCTTTGATACCTGCCAAAGTCCATGAGGTTTTGTTAATTGGTGCTGTAACAATTGCATCGACCTCCCCCTCAAGTGCTAATTTCCCTGCCTCCTCAACCCATGCA
The DNA here is from genome assembly GCA_022451885.1 of Dehalococcoidia bacterium. GTDB lineage: Bacteria > Chloroflexota > Dehalococcoidia > Tepidiformales > Tepidiformaceae > JAKUNN01. The sequence continues at coordinate 9,529 of JAKUNN010000047.1, forward strand.
TGTGAAACTAAGCCTGCGTTTACAGTGTTTTCTCCTAGTATCGGTGTTTCAACTGTTACCTTGGGAACTTCAAGAACTGTAATTGCTTCCGAACCGATATGTGCCTGTTCAGGATGTTCAATCGAAACCGCCCTTTTTGATGAGCCGATTAATTTCAGTGATGTTTCTAGAATTTTTGTATTTCCGATTGCAAATAAACGCCCCCATTGTGCTATATCTGTACGGCTTAGGACCTTTGCAACTATTTCGGGTCCAACTCCGCATGGATCCCCGATTGTTATGCCAATTAATGGTTCTTCCATTGTTGTTCTCTAGTCGCCTAGGTGCGGCCAGCCAATTTTTGTTGTTTTTGAGCTACATAATCAACAAGGATATATTCCCCCAATTTGTCTGGTGTTGTGTAAAAAACCCTGCCCTTATTGATCTTCGCAACTTTATTTACGAATTCTTTTAAGTAGTGACTACGTTCTAACATAAAAGTGTTAATTGTGATTCCTTTTTTTGTACAGCGTTGAACTTCACGTAGGGTTTCACGGATTGTTATCGGGCTAGGCGGGTATGCAAAATAGCTTCGTCCATTTTCTAGGTGAGCGGTCGGTTCCCCATCGGAGATCATTATTACTTGGCGAGTTCCTTGAGTATGTTTTGCAAGTAATTTTTCTGCGATCATTAGACCATGGTGCATATTGGTGCCAAGAACGGATTCATCCCAATGAACAAAAGGTAGTTCAGTTGCCTTCAACTCTCTTGCGTATGCGCTGAACCCAATGATATATAAGCTGTCACGTTGAAATTGGGCTGAAATCAAATTATTTAGAGCAAGTGCCACTTTTTTTGCAGCTTGGAAGTTTCCTTTTAACGCCATTGACCAAGAGAGGTCAAGCATTATCACTGTTGCTGTTTGAGTGATTTTCTCACTTCTTGCTACCTCAAAGTCTTGAGGTTTTAGGTCAGCCGGTAAGCCGGGGCCATTGCGGTATACCGAATTCATGATTGTCTTGCGGATATCTAAATGGAAAGGGTCTCCAAACTCGTATGGCTTTGTATCGTCTGTACGTTCACCACCTTGGCCGGTTTCGTGCATTTCATGCTTTCCCAAACTATCGTTTTTTAATTGTGAGTACAATTCAACAAGTGCACGTTGGCCGATTTTTCTCGTTCCTCTCGGGGTTAATTCCCAATCATCATCGCCGTTCCGCCTTACAAAGCCAGCATCTTCAAGGATTTCAAGCATTTGTTTTAATTGTTCGATTGTTTCTTTAGCTTCTTCACCCAAAAGATCCTCAAGTTTATCCATATCGATGTCGTCTAAGTCGCCACCAAATTGTGTACGTTCGATTTGTCGTTCGAGCTCATCAATTTCTTGCATATGCTTCATTAATTCCATAGCTGCTGACAGATCTAAATCCTCATCACCCCTGAATGGGTAACGACTATTTTGTCCATTGGGCGGCATAAATTGCATCATATTCTCTGCAAGTTCACTGAGCGTATTCGCAAGTTCTGGGTCACCAATTTTATTACTAATGAGTTGTTGCAGCTGGTCTTGCATATTTTGAGGAAGGCTGTTCATTAACCCTTGCATTGCTCCCATTTGTGCTTGCATCTGAGCTAATAGTTCTTCTAAGGAATCTGGTGGATTATCTCCGAACATATCACCGTGCTTATCCATGAAATTGTCAAAATCTGGTTCTTGGCCCTGCATTTTTTGTTTCAGCATCTCATTCAGATCACTAGCCATTTCTTTTGCACGATCCATATCTTCAGGAGACATATCTGAGATCTGCTTTGACAAGTCTTTAAAAAAAGTATCCATCATCGCTTGCTTTAGTGAATCAACTAATTCTCTAAACTTTTGTTCAGCATCCTTGTCCATGAATTCATAATTTTGGAGACCTTGAATTTGCCCCGCAGTGTCCTCTGGAAGATCTCTTAGCTGTTCTTTTTTTCGTTCCGTGATTGTTTTTAATAATTCGCTGAATTCTTGTTGGTCGCTTGAGTTTTCGTTACCTTCTGCATTTTGTGGTTGGTCTTTTGAACCTTCTTGTTCTGGTTCTTGACTTTCTGATCCAGTTTCATCCAGCTGTTTATTTTCGTGATTTTGACTGTTATTTTCTTGGGGTTGGGATTCTTTGGTAGCATCTTCTAGCCTGTTGTCCAAAGTTGTGTGTTCTAGACTGAGTATTTCATCCAACTGCTCTTGCAAATCGTCGAAAATAGATGCGAGATCAAATCGATCGAGCTGTTCACGTCGCTGTTGACGTAGCTGCTGCAATAGGTCGCGTAATCCTTGCCCTTGGTCTCCGTTGAGATCTCGAGCACCTCTTTGCATGAGGTTACGCATCGCATGCTGTAAATCTCCAAAATTCAGTAAGTCATCGGATAGGGAATCTAGGAGGTCTTCGGCGTCTATATCGCTGGTTGTTTGTGTTCCATCCCAAATTGAATATCGGAAACGAGTTCCCATAGTATTCTCCACTTCTAGTTAGGACACTGCACACGTTACATTACTCGACCTAGAATTCACAATGACTTCAGCTTTCTGAAACGCTATTCTCTTCAAAAATGGAGTTTGTAATGGCGCGTTTTATATTAGTTGGTTTAGTTGAGCCTCAAAGTGAGGAGCAGCAAAAAGATTTCGATGATTGGTATTTAGGTAATCATATTGAGGACACCGCTCT
>JAKUNN010000048.1 GCA_022451885.1 Dehalococcoidia bacterium
TCACTTACGTATGCATCCCAAAGTGCTTTAGCATCAGATGGATCATAAACATACCACTTAGCCAAATCTTGCTGGGTAAGACCCTGATAGGCTGCGATACGAATATCGATTGGAGCTTGCAAGTTCGAACCATTTGGCCAGAAGCTTGCTCGGAAACCATCGAAATCCATAGCTGCGCGGATAGCGCGGCGTGCTCTGTTGTCATAGAACTGCTCATTGTCGAAGCCATAGATTGCTACGGCTGCGGTTGGAGCTTCTAAGATATTAATGTGGTCATATGCACCGAGTTCTTCAGCATCGTAGAAGTCCATTGTTCCATAGACATCAAGCTCACCTGCAATGAAAGCAGCTTTTCTGGAAGCTGCATCAGCAAGGATACGTGTGTCAATTTGGTCAATGTAAGGACGATCAACGTTAAAGCTTGAACTTGGTCCTGGGTTCTCGTGACGGAAATAATTAGGATTAACAACCAAGGAAGTTCCTGTTGCATCCCTTTTATCGAGAAGATACGCACCACCGGACATTCCAGCTGGATAATTCTGGCCATCGTGGAGAGCGGATCCTTCAGGAAGAGGCTCTGCTTCAACAACAGCTTTGTTCACCATACCGAAATACTGACGCCACCTATGTAGAGGTGGGTTTGGTACTGGTAACGTATATGTTTCTTTTACAGTGAAGTCGTCAATCGCTTCAACGGTATCCATATAATTGAAAAGGTTTCCCGTTGCATGAGACTGTCGCTCATCATAAATCTCTTTTACTCGCCTGATTGAGTATGCATAGTCTTCAGCAGTGACTGGGTCACCATTGTTAAACGTCATACCTTCACGAAGAGTCCATACGGTTGATGTAGCATCAATCTGCTCCATGGCCGCTAGACCATCAAGGCCGAACTCATTCTTTGTAACCTGGTAAGTTAATCCGTTTGTAAAGCAATAGTTAACTACTTCATTGTTAGGACCGTGGAATACTGCTGGGTCAAGACCCACATCTTCCTGGTCTTTCCAAAGTCGAAGTGTTCCACCATAGCGAGAACGGTCTTCTGCTGCTGCGGCTTCGGTAGCTGCTGCTGCGGCTTCTGTAGCGGCTGCTGATGTAGCTGCTGCTGATGTAGCGGCTGATGTAGCGGCTGCGGTAGCAGATGCTGATGAAGAATCATCATCATCACTACAACCAGCAAGTATTGCTGCTGTTCCTGCAGCTGCAACACCTGTGCCTGCTAGAAAGCGACGTCGGTTTAATTTTCCCTGACGTAGCCTTCGCCAATAATTTTCGCTCATATCCTACCCTCCATGTGAAAGATTTATTTCGAAATATATCTCGCCAATAGTACGGCAAAACATCGCTAGAGCAAACCATATATATAGGAAATTAAATTTGGAGCGGGAGACGAGGGTCGAACTCGCGACATCCTGCTTGGAAGGCAGGCGCTCTACCACTGAGCTACTCCCGCTGAATTTCATGAATGATTGTATCAGGCAATCTCTTTTATTTTTCGAGTAAGGTATTTTTATAGAGTGTAGTGTGCATGTACAAGTACTATCATAGACACGAAGTATTAAACCGAGGACTTACTTATGACAATTCTTGATCTATTTAAACTTGAAGGAAAGAAAGCAGTTGTGACTGGTGGAGGTGGCGGTATTGGGCGAGGTATTGCGCTTGGATTAGCTGAGGCTGGTTGTGATGTTGCCCTTGCAGGGCGACGTCCTGGTCCAATTGAAGCAACGGCTCAGGAAATAGAAGAGCGTGGACGAAAAGCGCTAGCACTTCCAACTGATGTACGTGACAACTCACAAGTTGAAGCGCTGGTTAAATCTGTCATTGATGAATTTGGCCAGATTGATATTTGGGTTAATAACGCTGGGGGCCTGCAAGAGCAAAAGGTCAATTTCTTGGTAAAAACGACAGAAGAATCATGGGATACGACTACGTCACTAAACTTAAAGTCACCTTGGATGTGTGCAAAAGCAGTTTGGCCATTTATGCGTGAGAACGGGGGATGCATAATAAATGTTAGCTCTGTTGGTGGTTCATCTGCTGGCTCTCCAACAAATGGACCTTATACAGCATCAAAAGCAGGATTAAATCATCTCACCAAAACATTAGCGTTAGAGATGGCTCCCTTTAATATTCGGGTAAATGCAATAGCGCCTGGGGCAGTCAGAACTGAAGACTTTGAAGATGCTGCTACATGGGGTGACGAAGGGTTTGAACGGATACGAGAAGCGAACCCTTTGAAAAGACTTGGCCGTGAAGAGGATTTTGGAGCGGCTGCAGTATATCTTGCTTCTGAAGCGGCTTCTTGGGTGACAGGTCATGTTCTAACGGTGAGCGGAACGCCGTAACATGATATAGTCAGTTAGATTCGAAAGGTGGGCGGTGGTCGCCCACCTTTCTTTTGTAAGGGGACATTAATGGCGAGAGAATCTGACGAAGGTTCAGCACGTTTACTGGCTATAAGGCAATTGGCTGCTGAAAAAAACCTAGCACGTGACGTTGTGTTTTCTGCTGTAGAGTCGGCAATTGCTTCGTCTTATAGGTCGGAGGGCGAGAGTGGCCCATCTGTCCAAGTTACTTTAGATCCAACAAATGGTGCTATTAATGCTTTCTACGAGAAGACGATCGTTCCTGAAGTTGAGGATGAAAATTTAGAAATGGCCCTAGATGAGGCTCAGCAATATAAGACTGATGCGAAGTTAGGTGAAGTTATTAGGTTTCAGCTTCCTGATAATGAAAGTCGTGTTGCAGCACAGACAGTTAAACAGGTTGTTTTACAAAGGCTTAGAGAAGCTGAACGCGAAGCTATTTATGAAGAATATATAGATAAAGAAGGCGATTTGGTTCTTGGTACCGTCCAACGAATTGAACCACGTCAGACAATTGTTGAAATTGGGCGTGGTACGGAGGCGGTTTTACCTAACCATGAACAGGTGCGAAACGAACATTTGCGTCAAGGTCAGCGTATAAAAGTAGTGTTATTAGAAGTTAACAAAGCTACAAAAGGCCCGCAGATTGTCGTAAGCCGTTCTCACCGTTCGTTAATACGACGCCTTTTTGAAGTGGAAGTGCCAGAAGTTTCTCAGGGGCGAGTTGAGATCATCTCAATTGCTCGTGAGGCAGGGCATAGAAGCAAAGTAGCGGTACATTCGCGAATAACTAGCATAGATCCTATAGGAGCTTGTGTAGGTGTTCGTAGTTCACGCATTCAGAATGTTGTGAATGAATTGGGTGGTGAGAGAATAGATATTGTTAAATGGGACAAGGATCCTTCAGTTTTTATATCTAACGCACTGAGTCCGGTTCAAGTAACCGGAGTAAATACAGAAGATGAGTATCGCTCGACGGTAGTGGTACCTGATTCAATGGTTTCTCTGGCTATAGGACGTGAAGGTCAGAATGGAAGATTAGCGGCAAAACTTACAGGTTATTGGATAAATATTAGCAGTGAAGCTGGTGTTGCAAGGGCAGATGAGAGTACTTCTGAAATAGGCGAAGCTCCTTCTCCATTTGAACCATACCCACAACTTCCTGAAGGGATTGAGCCTGACCTGGATATCTTAAAAGTTCGTGATGAATTACTGGCACGAGAGACTGCGAAGCCAGAGCCAGCTCCAGTTCCCGTTACCCCTGAACCAGTTAAGGATGAGGTGGTAAGTGGTACAGAGGTAGAGAGTCCGGCTGAAGAGGAGCAGGACTTTAATGCAATGCTGTCAGAGATGGAAGTTCCGGATGAAGAAACTCGAGAATCAGAGGCATACGGAGAAGAGGTTGCTGATGAAAATGAAGAATATGAAGTTCCGGTCACTATAAACGAAGAAGAAGGCCTTACAGCTATTCGTTTTGCCGAAGATGTTTTACCAGAACGAAGTACTGAGGATGACGATCAAAAGAAGAAAAAGCGTCGTGCACCTAGAAGATATGAAGACGAGGAAGACGAAGATTTTGAGTATTCAGGTCGTATTCACTAAAGGAGCAGGGCTTGAGCAAAGAAAAATTACGAATTGAACCACAGCGGACTTGTTTAGGTTGTCACTCATCTGCAAATAAATCTGATCTATTCCGATTGCAATGGGTTGATGGTGAGGTTGGGTTCACAAGTAGTCAAAAAGGTGTTGATGGAAGAAGTGCATACTTGCATAAGAACAGCGTCTGTATGCAACGTGCACGTGATACCGGCATTATCGAAAAAGGTTTACGCCTCACGTCTGCTAGTAACACTGAAAATTTTTTAACTAAACAAATTGAAAATTTAGAAGTAATTGCGACGAAGGTGGGATAAATGACAAGTAGCCAAACTACTCAACCTAGCGAAACGGCTCAACCTAGCGAAACTACTCAACCTCTGGTTCTACCTGAAATCCTGACGGTCAATGAACTTGGGGATTTACTAGATGTTAGTCCGGTAGAGGTTATAAAACGTTTGATGACCCATGGGATCATGGCTTCTTTGAATGATGCCATAAGTTTTGAAACTGCTTCATTGGTTGCTGTTGATTTAGAGGTAGAAGTTACTTCATCTGCGAATGCTAGTGGATTAGTTGCCGCTGACATCGATGATCATTCTGGTGATGATACTGATGAGACATTAGAGGTGCGTCCTCCGATAATTACTATTCTAGGTCATGTGGATCATGGAAAAACAAGTTTACTTGATGCAATTCGGGAATCGGATGTTGCTGAAGGTGAATTCGGGGGTATTACGCAACATATAGGTGCTTATCAAATTGAGCACAATTCATTGCCTATGACCTTCCTTGATACGCCTGGTCACGCAGCATTTACTGCTATGCGGGCGCGTGGCGCACAAATTACAGATATTGCGGTTATTGTGGTTGCAGCTAATGACGGAGTAATGCCACAGACAATAGAAGCAATTAATCACGTACGGGCTGCTGAGGTTCCATTAATAATAGCCGCTAACAAGATGGATTTGCCTGAAGCAGATCCTGAGCGCGTAAAACGAGAATTAACAGAACACAACGTTGTTGTTGAAGATTTTGGTGGTGATGTTTTGTTTATTCCTGTTTCAGCAACCACAGGAGATGGGTTACCTGCTCTCTTGGATGCAATTATGCTAGTGGCTGAGATCGAGGAATTAAAGGCAAATCCGCAGAGAAGTGCTATTGGTGTTGTTGTAGAAGCAGAACTTGATCAGCGTCGTGGGCCAATAGCTACAGTGCTTGTGAAAACAGGTACTTTGCGCTTAGGTGATGCTGTCGTTGCTGGTCATATTAGTGGAAAGATAAAAGCGCTATTCGACGATCATGGAGAGCCTGTTACCGAAGGTGGTCCGTCGCGACCAGTACGTATTTTAGGACTTGAGAGTGTTCCGAGTGTTGGTGAGCGTATTGAAGCTGCCGAAGATGATCGTCAGGCAAGGCAAAAAGCCGAAGAGGAGAAAAAGCGACTTGAATCTTCTGGATTAAGAACAGGGATTTCCTTAGACACTTTATACAATGAACAAGGTACGAGTGTAGTTAAAGAATTGTTACTTATTCTTAAGGCAGATGTAGAAGGTAGTGCGGAAGCTATTAAAGGTGCAATAGAGAGTTTTAAGACATCTGAAGTGAAGCCCAAGTTTATACATGTCGCAACAGGCGGAGTAAATGACTCTGACGTAATGTTGGCTGAGGCCTCGGGGGCGATCATTTTAGCATTTAATGTTGCTTCTGAACCCACTGCTCTAAAAAAAGCAGATGCAGAATCAGTTGAGATTAGAAATTACACAATCATTTATCAGTTGCTAGAGAGCGTGGAGCAAGCTCTTCAAGGTTTGTATGATCCTATCTATAAGAATGTTGTGGATGGTTTAGCGGAGGTTCGCAAAGTTTTCAGGTCAAGTAAAGTAGGTCAGATCGCTGGTTGCTACGTATTAGAAGGAAAACTTGCAAGGAATGCGCGTGCACGAGTTTTACGTGAAGGTACTGAGATTATCGATAGTGAATGTGAAGGATTACGAAGATTCCAAGATGACGTTAGGGAAGTTTCTGAAGGTTTTGAGTGTGGTGTCATACTGAAGGATTACAATAGTTGGGAAGAAAATGACAAAATTGAATTTTATCATCAGGAACGTACCAATTAGACAGGTTCCTTGTACTTCTTAGTGTGCTGCTTAAAAAAATTTAAGGGGTAGGTGGGTTCTGTGAATAACCGGCGGGTAAGCCGTGTCAATGAGCTGATACGTGGAGAGTTGAGTGAAATTATTCAACGGTCCCTCAAAGACCCCGGTGTATCACAAGGAATGTTGTCGATCACAGAGGTTATGATTGCTTCTGATTTCAGTTATGCCACTGTCTATGTATCACATTTAGGGAGCGATGAAGAACGTAAGGAGTCACTTGCAGGACTCGATCGTGCAACGCATTGGCTGGAACGTGAATTATATAGACGTTTAAGTATAAAAAGAACACCAAGGCTCGTATTTAGACATGATGATTCAATTGAGCGAGGCATAAGGATTTCTGAAACATTACAAAGTTTTGAAGATAAGCAGGTTGACGAAGATGTGGAAGGGCAAGAGGGATAAAGATAAGAGACTCAGATTTAACCGGTATCCTCGTCTTAAACAAAGAGATTGGCTGGACCAGTCATGATGTAGTAGCTCGATTAAGAGGGCTTACAGGGCAACGTCGTATTGGTCATACAGGTGCATTAGATCCAGCAGCTACTGGAGTTATGATCCTTTGCCTTGGTCGAACTACACGCCTAGTCGAGTACATGGTTCCAGTATCAAAATCATACGAAGGGGAAATAGTACTAGGTATTACTACTGATACTGATGATTCCGAGGGTGAACCAATAGAAAAGGGTTGTGTTCCTGGTTTAGATGTAGATCTAAATTTGGATGTAGTAGCATCTAAGTTTTCTGGATTTATTCAGCAGGTACCACCAGCCTATAGTGCGATTAAGGTCTCGGGAAAACGAGCATATTCAGTAGCTCGTTCAGGGGGGAAGCCAGAATTGTTACCCAGGCAAGTGTATGTAGAGAATTTAACTTTAGCCCGTACAGCTTTTGACAGGTTGGCTATTAAGGTTACCTGTGGTTCGGGGACATATATTCGCAGCATAGCTCGTGATATTGGCAGGATGCTAACCACAGGAGGACATTTGCGTTCTTTAAAGAGAGTCAAGAATGGACGATTTACTTTGGAAGATGCGCATACTGTTTCTGAAATTGAGGAGCTTATTAAGTTGGAGCAACTAAACCAAATTCTGTTGAAACCGGATGCGGGTATTTTGGACTTAGAGGTTCTGACTGTTTCAGCGCATGCAGCTACAAAAATTAGTAATGGCCAGAATGTTTTTTGTAATGAAAAAAACTTAAAATCGCCCAAGATTATGCGTTGTTATGACGAAGAGAAGCAGTTTGTCGGAATTATTGAGCTTAGCGAAGACGGGATAGTTCACCCTAAGAAAGTATTTATTTCGTAGATTACTTTAACATTTCAGATAGTTCGGTATGCAATAACCCGTTGGTCGCAATGGCATCCTTTCCAAGTAGGCTTACGCCATCCCAGGTACTAAATTTTCCTCCAGCTTCGGTAACAATAATTGATGCTGCTGATATATCCCAAGGATTAATAACATCATCAATCATGATATCTGCACGACCACATGCAACCGCTAAATATCCGTAGCAATCCCCCCAGGACCTAATTTGTTGAGCTTTCATTATTTTTGTAAATCCTGTTTTACTTCGGTTATAAAAGCTTTTTGGGTCGGTTGTTAGTACGATCGCATCCTCAAAATTTCTTTTATCCGTGACTGTGATTGATCTCTTGTTAACCTCTGCGCCTAAACCAATAGCAGCTGTAGCTGTTTCTTTTAGAGCGTGGCAGGCTATGACTCCTAAGACTGGGTAATCGTCTATTTCAAGTGAAATTAATGTCCCAAATAAGGGTATTTTTTGGATAAATGATTGTGTTCCATCAATTGGATCTATTACCCATTTTCGAGCGCTTACCTTGTCTGATTGCCCTAATTCTTCACCTAAAACCGCATAATTTGGTGTTTCTTTCTGTAAAAAATTCCATATAGCCTCTTCGGCTTTTTGGTCAGCTATTGTGACAGGAGTTTGGTCTGGTTTGAGTTGAAAGCTTATATCCTCTGTGAATAGAGGAAGAATAATATCCTCTGCTAGTTTACTGGCCTCTTCTGCAACAGAGAGTAAGTTGCGTAACTCTGATGTATCTAGTTGATTTGCCATGCATTGATTGTAACCGAGATGGAGAAAGCGTTCTTTGGAAGCAGTGTTCTAAAAAACCTTTCCCATTACGTAGTACGGTGCGCTGAGATCGGTAAATTTAATTTCACCTAAAACTGAAAAACCGAGTCTTTCATATAGTTGATAAGCTCGGCTATCAATGCGTGTACTCAGTAAACATCCTGGTTCTGGTCGTTTTGCTAGTAAAGTGGAAATAAGTTGTGTCCCGATACCTTGACCTTGTTCTGATGGAAGTACTGCAATTTCAACTAATTCATATGCGGTATCGAACCATGTAGGTAGTAATGATTGATCTAGCTGTTTTCTTACGGTTTCGTGCCACCATTGTCCAGATTGACTTTTATATCCGTAACACAGTCCCACTGCTGTTTCCCTGGCAGTGGATTTAACTGCGATAAAAGCTCTAAAACCCGCAATTTGTCTGTGCGTGGTTTGTAAACGCGTTAGCACTTCCCTTCCTCGATTAGGGTCGCTGTAAGGGGGAAGAGAAAAAGCTTCTGTATAACAAGAAATCGCGGATTCAAGTAAACATCCGGTATTCGGTAAGACTGCGATTTCTAAAGTCATGTGCGATAAAGCATTTTTGAACCGACGTGGTCTTTATTTAAACGTTTGTTTAAATGTAATCCTTCAAAAATAAATTCTACCGCGGAAGCAACATTTCCAGCACCAGTCATTTCCAATTTTTCGATTGGTGCTTTTAGATCCGAGATTTGCTTAACAATTTTTGTGTATTCTTTGCTTGCTATCGATTCGCCGACTTCAATTGAAACCCCGGATTGAAATCGGGTAACAATTTCTTCAAGTTCTGGAATATTAAAAAATCTATTGAAGACTGTGACTGTTGCATTTTCAACCAATTTGGTAATGATCTCTTCTTCCTGGCCATCTTCAATAGTTTCAAACTCTACCTTACCGCTAGTTGATGGGATGATGTATGGAAGATCAGATATACGAGGGATAACCTCTTTTTCCTTGTGCTTAAGTGCACGCCGTAACGCATTCGCTACGATACTTTCATAATTTGCAATCGATGTCCTTACACTGACCCCTGAACGTTGGTTCACATCAGGACTTTTACGTGCTTGTTTAGTAATTTCAATAATAATTTCATTCATAAAAGCTGGAACATGTACGTTGAAATCTTTTGGTGCTGGAAGTTTTTCTAACTCAACAATATCCAGTTCATGTTGAACAGATTGCGGATAATGTGTGCGAACTTGGGCTCCATATCGATCTTTAAGTGGGGTAATTATCCGTCCTCGATTGGTGTAATCTTCAGGGTTTGCACTTGCGACCACAAAAACATCAAGAGGGAGACGTACACGATGTCCACGAATTTGAACATCCCGTTCCTCCATTATGTTAAGTAATCCAACTTGAATACGTTCTGCTAAATCAGGCAATTCATTAATACAAAAAATGCCATGGTTAATCCTCGGTATTTGTCCATAGTGAATAGTTAATTCATCAGATAAATAACGACCCTCAGCAACTTTTATTGGGTCTACTTCTCCAATTAAATCAGCGATAGTTATATCTGGGGTGGCGAGTTTTTCACTGTATCTTTCATCTCTAGACATCCACCTAATTTCACTGGAATCCCCATTTTCGAGAATTAAATTTTTCCCTTGTAATGTGATCGGATCATAAGGATCCTCAGGTATTTCGCATCCAGCAAGTACTGGATATTCTTCATCTAAGAAATCTATAAGAGAACGGATTATTCTTGATTTAGCCTGTCCTCTTTCACCTAAAAATACAATGTCTTGACCCGCTAAAATTGCATTAGTTATTTGAGGAATAACAGTCTCATCGTAACCAAAAATATTTGGAAATAACCGGTCTCCACTTTTTAGCTTAGTAATAAGGTTTTTACGTAATTCTTCACGAATAGTGGAAACTTTGTAGCCTGACTCCCTAAGCTCCCCAACATTTTGTGGCCTCTTTTTTTTGCGTGGAGACATAGTTCACCTTTTTTGTTTCTGATAAGTTTTGGCTATCATTTACTAGCCTGTTCGTCATCATAGAGTTGAAAGAATGAGTGTCAACTAAAAAACGCTACAACTTACAATTCCGACCTTGTTTTATTGAATTAATCTTTAAAAACAATATCAGATTTATTATGTTGACCTTGCGTGAAAGCTGAAGCTGCCTCCCATTTTTCACCAACATCGTCGAATCTTGTGTAATCATGCACGCAAGTTCTATGCGTAATGGCCCACTCTCCGTCACGTTTTTCAAATTTGTCTACGTAGCGTCCACCCCATAAAAAGTCATTCTCAGCTTTGCCATTTTGTGCGGGATTACGATGTCGTGCGAGGCAATAGGCTTCACTACGTGCTGTGTTGCCTGACACATCAATAATGACATTTCCTATGAAATGTTGTGTGAGACTATAGGTGGTTAGTCCTTTGCTCATATTTTCAACAAAAGAATCCACCGTTCCTGGTTGGCCATAAACCAATACAGCATCGGGATGGAAGGCTGATCGTACAAGGTCTGGGTCCAATCTATCTATACCTCGAGCATAGATCATCAACTTCCGGCGTATAGCAAGTTCAGCAATCGTGTTCTCAAGTTCTTCAGTTAGCTCGGTAGTCATAAACTCTCCTTATTAATTCCTAGTAGATTCTAAATCGGAAACGACTGTTTGAGGAGTTGGGATTTATGCTAGTGTTTGTAAGGGTGCTATATGTCTACTATTCCAAAAAGGGTTTTTGATTGGGCCAAAGAGACTCCTGATTCTCCTGCTCATTATGTTTTTACTGAAGGTGATTGGACTCCGATTACGTGGGCACAGTATGCGGAAAATATTTCTGATGCTGGAAAGGCTCTACTTTCATTGGGGATCAATAGCGGTGAAACCATAGCAATATTGGGTTTCAATTGTACAGAGTGGGTAACCTTGCATGTTGCTGCAATGTCTATCGGAGCTACACCGACAGGGCTGTATTCAACCTCTTCGCCTGAAGAAATCGCTTATATAATTAACCACTCTCAGGCACGTTTGGTTTTGGTTGAAAATGTTGAGTATTTGGAAAAAATTAATCAAGTCCGTGAGAAAATGCCTACGTTAGCCCATGTTGTCTTGTTGAAGGGTTCTGCACCGGGGGAAGTGCTTGATTGGGATACATTTCTTGCAAAGGGAGCAGAAGAGGTAAATAGTTCAAATTTCGAGAATTATTTAAATAATCTGGATCCAGATTCTGCTGCTGAACGTATATACACATCTGGTACGACTGGGCCTCCTAAAGCAGTTGTTTTAACGCATAAAAATATTGAGTGGACTGCAAGAGCTGCAGTAAATTATGTTGGTATTACAAATGAAGATCTTTCAATTTCTTATTTGCCACTTTCGCATGTTGCGGAGCAAGTATTTACAATTTTGGGGCCTGCAGTTTCTGGGAATGCAGTCTATTTTGCGGAATCCTTTGATAACTTAGTACCTAATTTACAAACCTCACGCCCAACAATTTTTTTCGGGGTTCCTCGTGTTTGGGAGAAAGTACATGAAACGCTTTCGGTAAGGTTGTCACAAGCAACCGGTGTTCGG
>JAKUNN010000049.1 GCA_022451885.1 Dehalococcoidia bacterium
GTTTGATCCGTGGACGACATAGGTCAGTGCTCCTCCCCTGGAATACCTTCAAGGGTTTTAAGGTCCCATGGCCAAATTAATTCTTGACCTGGACCTCTGAACGCGGTGCCAATGAGGGTCAACATTAGGAAAACACCAACGAAGCCACTCATAAGGGTGATTAGTGCATCACGACGTGAAACAACCCACCCTATACGCCATAAAGCAAATATAAGAAGTGCAGGGAGTCCGACCATAAGCATTGTTGGTAGTCCAAGATCGACAACAACGTAAGGTAAATCTATTTTTTGAAAAGTTGTAACCCCAGCCCCAGGTCCCTCATCTAGTATTTTGAGATTAAACCAGAGATAGGGAATCTCATCTGCCCAACCTGGCCAGGGTAAGTTATTTTGGATAGCCTTTGCCCGTTCCAAAAATGCTAAGGTTTTCCCACCAGACCATCCAAACCATTCATTCAGCCAGAGTGCTAACTTCCCTGAGTTCCAGATGATTAGGGCCAAAGTTCCAGCTGCACCTACAAAGAATGAGAAAATGGTGTTTTTAACTGAGCCAGCATCAGCAAACCATTTACCTTGACCTCTGTTGTTCTGATCAAAAAATGGAAAGGCCATGAGGATAATCAGCCAAGCTGTTGGTACAACTATGCCTGCCAGTGCAGGGTCCATATGGAGCAACAGTTCCTGCAAATTAAGTAGATACCAAGGTGCTTTTGCAGGGTCGTTTGTGACACTTGCATTTGCTTCATCAAGTAATGGTGCATTGATTGCGAAAGATAAAACAAAAAGCGCAAGAGTAAAAACGAGTGCAGAAATAAATTCTACAAATACTAAATCCGGCCAAACAAGCACTTCTTCATCGCGTGCCCGTGTTTGGGGCCGTGATATAGGTCGTGCAGTAACCAGTGTTGCCATTAGTTCGCTCCTACTCCTTGGATTACTGACCTAAAGGGGCCTTGCGAGCCCACCATCGCGTCTAATACGCCAGAAGTGAACTGCCATGAATATTGCTGCCAACAAAGGAAGCCCGATGACGTGCAATGTATAGAATCGGATAAGCGCATCTGGTCCAACCTCAAAGCCTCCTAGGAGCCAGTATCGTGTTTTTGGACCAAGGACTGGAGCAGATCCTGCGATATTAGTACCTACTGTAATAGCCCAGAAAGCCAATTGATCCCAGGGGAGTAGGTAGCCGGTAAAGCTGAGAAGGAATGTCAGCACAAGAAGTATGACTCCTACGACCCAGTTAAATTCTCTTGGTGGCTTGTAGGCACCTGTGTAAAAGACACGCAGCATATGAAGAAATACAAGAATGACCATGGCATGTGCCATCCAACGGTGCATATTGCGCATTAACTGTCCAAACTGAACGTTTGTTTGAATATTTTGAATGTCTAGATATGCCCTATCTACACTTGGTACGTAGTAAAACATCAGGAGTATTCCTGTCACAGTCAGTCCGAGGAACATAAAGAATGTAAGACCACCAAGGCAGTAAGTATGAGTAATTTTTACATGTGTACGATGAATTCGCGTTGGGTGTAGATGTAGAAAAAGATTGGTAGCTACGACCAGCATCTGGTTTCGGGGTGTATTAGGGTAGCCTGTTCTAAAAATTGAACGCCAAATGTAATTATGGAAAAGCTTGTCGTAAATCTGATCGCCCAAACTAGGCGGAGTAGGTTGTTCTACAGCCATATTTTAACGCTCCCACCATTTTCCAAATATAACCATTATTGCCAAACCAACAGCTATAGTTAGGCCGACAAAAACTAGTTCGAGAAACTCGCCAACTTCCAAGGAAATCCCCTCGCGCACAGTGATACCGAATCTGGTAAGCAGCATATGTTGATTTCTGTACAAAAGATTTATACACCCCACCCCTTCGCGGGGTCAAACCGTGTTGCTCAAAAGCGCATTCTAATTAGACCACGAACATCCTCCAATACGGTTTTAAGGATATTCACTTTACTGTCTGGATCTTCTGTCCATTCAACAGGTAATTCACAGATAGTGCTCTTTTCTTTATGTGCGACTATTAGTAATTCCGTATCAAAAAACCACTCACGATTTTTGATTTTAGGTACTATTCGTTCTGCAGTTGTACGTTTTAGTGCTTTAAATCCACATTGGGCATCAGTTATGGAGAGTGAAGGAAAAAATAAGCGTATCAAGAAAACGTAACCTCGAGACGTAATTTCTCTTTTTAGTGAACGTTTAGTTTTGGACTGTTTGGAAAGCCGTGTGCCTATTGCCACTTCACAATTTGAATGAGCGATTAGCTTAACGAGGTCTAGTAAATGTTCTATACGGGTACTTAGATCGACGTCCATGTATGTGACAATGTCAGCTGAACTTGTTGTCCAAGCCTGATGTAATGCATGGCCGCGACCTTTTTCGGGAATAGCAATTACGGAGACCTGGTCGTGTTCCACTGCAAGTGTTTTTGCTAACTCATCAGTTCTATCAGTTGATCCGTTGTCAGCGATAACGATATGCCACTTGTATTGCGGGGCAGTATCAAAAAATTGAAGTGTACGTTCTACACTTGACCTGAGGACAGATATTTCATTGTAACAAGGCAGAACTACGTCAATGCTTATCGGCTCAGACATAAGTTAACCCGTTTTCGGTACTCACCTATATTTAGCCAGTTATTAATTTTTTGGTGGGAGTTGGGTCGTAGCTTCGGGATTTTCTGCAAGTGCAGCTAGTCGGCGTTTCAGACGGTTGGCCTTTCCTTCAACTATGGCCCCTTTACGAACTGCTCTATCTAGAACTGAATAAGCTGTGCTTAACGTTGATTGATACTCCGTTAAATCACCGCTTTCAGCAGCTTCACGAGCGGCTCTTATTGCCGAACGAGTCTGCGTACGTGTTTGACGGTGCCTATCACGTCTAGTTAATGATTGACGCCAGCGCTTTATTGCTGATTGAGTTGTTGCCATAACTCGATACTATGCCTTGTTTCACTCTTGAGCAAAGTTCTTTTTTGAAATGTACTAAACTCTGACTTGCTTTTGAGGAGAAGCGATCATACATTAATTAGGCGCCGGGACGTTTGTGTAAGCGCCGGAGTCCTTCGAACTCTCTACACTGAGAACCATATCTTTGTAGCGGCTTATCGGAATAAGTCATTAAACAATTTAGTGGTACTACCGGATACTGATCTGAGGTAAGTCTATGACGACTACTACAAAAGCAATGAACATTAGTGAACTTGAAAGTTCGACTCGTGAGCAACTGCTGGAGGTTGCGAAAGAAGTTGGTCTTGAAGATGCGGATTCGTTTCGGAAGCGCGATCTGATCTACCGACTCTTGCAACTACAGGCAGAGAATAGTGGAAATATTTTTTCAGGAGGTTTCCTGGAAATTAGTGATGATGGTAATTATGGATTTTTGCGTAGCGAAACATATTTGCCGGGTCCACATGATATTTATGTTGCCCAATCTCAATTAAGACGATTTTCGTTGCGTCCAGGTGATTATGTTACTGGACAAGTCAGGGCACCTGCGGATAGCAAGAAATATTATGGCCTGATGGAAGTAGAAACCGTAAATGGAATGCCCCCGGAAGAAGCGAAGCAGCGTCCGTATTTTGAGAACCTAACAGCTGTTTTCCCGGATGAACAGCTTAGGTTGGAGACAACGCCAGAGAACCTTACACACAGGGTTATAGATTTAATTGCTCCTATTGGACGAGGCCAACGTGCGCTGATTGTTTCTCCACCTAAAGCAGGGAAGACAATGCTGTTGAAAAATATTGCGAATGGCATTACTACTAACCACCCAGAAATCCATCTTATGGTTGTTCTCATAGGTGAACGGCCAGAAGAAGTAACTGATATACGTCGTAGTGTTCGTGGTGAAGTAGCTAGCAGTACATTTGATGAGCCTGTTGAAGATCATGCTAGGGTTGCAGAGATGGCTTTTGAACGTGCAAGACGTTTGGTTGAAGGTGGTAAAGACGTAGTTGTGCTTATGGATTCAATCACGCGTGCTACTCGTGCTTACAACCTTGCATTACCGCCAAGTGGACGTACGCTTTCAGGTGGAGTTGATCCTGTTGCTTTATATCCTCCTAAAAGATTGTTTGGTGCTGCTCGAAAATGTGAGGAAGGTGGCTCTCTTACAGTTATCGCGACATGTTTAGTGGATACCGGTAGCCGTATGGATGAGGTTATTTTCGAAGAATTTAAGGGTACAGGAAATATGGAGATACGCCTTGATCGTAAGCTGGCTGATCGGCGCCAGTATCCAGCCATTGATCTTCAAGGTTCTTCGACTCGTCGTGAAGAACTCTTACTTGATGAAGCGACGCTTAAAGGTGTTTATCTTCTTCGTCGTATGAGCGCAATGGTTGCACAGAATTCACCTAATGCCCTTGAGGCAACTGAGAGTGTACTTGATCGCCTTGGTAATACTTTAAGCAATGAAGAGTTTCTTGCTAATTTGCGAACGGGTGCTTAATTAATTTTTCTGTTTGTATGATTTTGTTCTGAATTGAACATGATCCTCAATTATGCATTAGCTTTTAGTTTCGTTACTATTTTGTTCAACTGTGGATATTAACTCCAAAAGTCATTTTCTCCCATCAATTGGTGCTCGTATTTTTTTGCACATCGCGCTAGTGTTTGTCGTTTTCGGTTCGACTTATTTAATTCCACGGATAGCTACTTCAAACAATCCGGTAGAGGCTAGGGAGTTAGCCCCGGAATCACAATTTTCAGGTGTTCGCGGAGTGCTGATGAGCAGCACTCCGCGAAATATAGTTACTTATGGTGGAGAGCACTTTACAGAGGAGTCTTTGGTATTAATTTCTTTAAAAAATGATTTTTTGCTTAACCGGGATGGAATAGATTCAAGTTCATCATTTTCAGCCAGTCTTGGTGCATATACTGTTTCGACTCGCTCAGGTTTTGTTCCACTTGCCGATCGAATTGACCCGCTTCGACCATATCAGTTATATACGGTCCGACCGGGTGACACGATTGCTTTGATAGCAAAATCCCATGGTGTTAGTCAAAGCACGCTTTTAGATAACAATAGTGAGGTTCATGTCGATGAATTTCTGCCAGTTGATTTTGTTCTTGTAATTCCACTTATCGATGGTATTTTGCATAAAGTTGCGCCCGGCGAAACTTTGTCCAGTATTGTCGAGATGTATAACAATACTGCTTTAAATGCCATAATTGCTTACAAGCCAAATAGCTTATTAGATCCTTCAGATTTAAAGGTTAATCAAAGGATTCTTTTGCCTGGTGCAGAATTTAAACCTCCCCCACCCCCAGTTGCGCGTGGGCGTAATGATGGCCGATTCAGAGTCTTTCCTGTAGCACAATGGGTTTATGTAAGTGATGAATTTGGTGCACCTCGCGGTGGTGGAAGAGTTCATCGTGGCATTGATCTGGCGCTTAATACCGGTACAGACATTGTTTCTGTTTGTGATGGGGTTGTGACTCGTGTCGAATGGTGGACTTATTCATATGGTTACCATGTTGTTGTTGATTGTGGTAGTGGCTGGACTGCGTTGTACGCCCATTTAGATAATATATATGTGTATGTTGGTGAGCCTTTAGTTGCAGGTGAATTAATCGGTCCTTCAGGGAATACTGGTTTTAGTACGGGCCCACATTTGCATTTTGAAATAATGCATTGGGGTGTCGCGCTAGATCCGAATGATATTTTGGCTTTTTATTAGTGCTTGTAACGTACTAAGGATTTTTAAGTGCCGCAATTGTGTTTTCAATACCCTCGGAAAATGTTTTTTTCACCTGCCAACCTAATTGTCTTTTAACGAAACTGCAATCAAGAAAAATCCTTCTTACATCTCCTATTCTAGGTGGTCCGTATGAAGGAGTAATGTCACTACCAATCTGTTCACGTAAAGTTCGATAGATTGTATTAACTGATGTTCCTGTACCTGTTCCAATATTAAATGTTTCGTTTGTTTTCGAACTATCCTCTTCTAATACAAGAGTATTTATATCTGCGATATCCGATACGTAGATGTAATCCTTCACCTGCTCACCATCACCATCGATAATGCAAGGTTTACCAGTGAGTAAATTTCCCGCGAAAATTGCTATCACTCCTGCCTCACCACTTGGATCTTGTCGTGGCCCAAAGACATTTCCGTATCTGAAAATTGTCGTATTCATTTCGCTACTGCGTGCCACAAACTTCACATATTCTTCTCCTGCGAATTTGGAAACCCCATAGGGCGATAGAGGTTTTATTTCAGCATTTTCATGTACAGGATTTTTTAGAGGTTGGCCATATAGTGTACCCCCGGATGATGCGTAAATAAGGTGTTTTACACCATGCATGGCGCTTAGTAATGCCACATTTGCTGTTCCTGATCCGTTGATTAGCAGGTCATGCTTAGGATCTAAGACACTTATTTTTACGCTTGCTTGAGCTGCATGATGATTTACCGCATCGGGTTTTATTTCAGTGAGCAATTTACCGAATGAATCCGAACAAATATCTATTTCATGTAGTGTGGCCTTATTGTTAATATGGCTAGTTTTCCCAGATGTTAGATTGTCTACAATATGCACGTCGTAGCCCATATCTACATACCGATCAACGATGTGTGATCCGACAAATCCAGCACCGCCAGTTACTAATACTCGCATAATTTATTCCTCTGATTTAACTTCCCGTGAGGCTATGAGAATGTCTCTATGAGAATAGTATCCGGGACCTGTGTTACCTCCACTATAGCGAGTGAGTTCGCCTCCACAGGTAATCAAAGTGATCCACTCTTCATTTTCTGGTTGCATTGGGGGCCATAATACTACTGCCATATCTATTTCATCTTTCTTATACCGAGTATTGGAAATCACTGTGTATGTATAGTCGTTTCCATTACCCAAGGAGAGGGTGATTTCTTCTCCAATTACAACTTCAATTAACCTGAAGAAGGGGCCTAATATATTTGGGTAATAGCTATAGTGCGCTGAAAATATTATATTTTTCGACTGCCCTCCTGGCGCCCCGTAAGTCCAGTACCATCCTACGGCTAGTGGGTCTGGAGGTGTGTCTAGTTGTGGTTTTCCTTCTTTGTTAGTTATTGTGCCAATGGCTTGAATTTTTGCTTTCATGGTGATGGAAGGTATGTGCATAGAAAGAATTTCATTGTCTAGTTCAGGTAAGTGGCTAGATCCCTCCTCTCCTCGATCGTAGGGCGTTTCCGTAGGTGTGGATGTAGATGTGGGTGTAGATGTAGGCGTAGGTGTGGATGTAGGTGTGGATGTAGGTGTGGATGTAGATGTAGATGTAGATGTAGGTAATACAGTTGCACTTACATTTTGTGTCTGTGTTTCGGTTGGCAATGTTTCAGGCTCTTGTTTGTTAGTGCATCCAAATAGAACCAGGCACAGGACAGTGACTAATAGAAAAAAATAAGCTCGGGGCATAATAAGAACCGTATTCTCCAAAAGTTAGCCTAAGTAGGAATGCTTTTTGTTGCTAGCCAATTATATTTCTAATTTACAGAAAGTGTCATTGTGGGAGGTGTTAAAGTAAACATCATTTCCACGCCGAAATCATCTAGATTTTTGGCCCACTGATCCCATGAGTTTCGAGAATTTGCAGCCTCCTCACTTGCGAAAGCTTCCTGTAGCGCTTCATTACTTGCAAAGCTATAAATTCCTAGATGAATTCCTTGAGCTGTCCTGCCCCACTTTATGGATGTGATACCTGGTATTTTTCTGATATTTGGCAGATGCTCTTCAATAAACCAGTTTTGAAATTCCTGTGATTCATTAGCCTTTGGCAGGGCGCGAACTAAAATAAATGGTTGTTCGGGATCCATAATGTTCCTTCAACTTGGCTGCAATACTATAGATTTTCTCACATTGTTTCAAAACAGGAGCGTTTATTTAGTGCACAGTTTCAAGTTCTGAAAGTAAAAATAATAAAGTGTGGTTACATTTTAAGTTTTCCAATGATACCTGAGATATTTGGCTTTTTAGTTGGTCTTACGAAAAACTTATGATATCTTCAGCTCAGATAATTTAAGGAAGTAGATCGAGTTCGATTGTTGGCCCACGAAACAAAAGAGGCCCTAATACAGGAATACGCGCAGCATGAAGGTGATACAGGTTCGCCAGAAGTGCAGGTTGCTTTGCTCACGGAGCGTATAAGCAACCTTACTGAGCATCTCAAGACGCACAGGCATGATTATCATACGCATCGCGGCCTCCTGAAACTTGTAGGGCAACGCCGTCGCTTATTGCGATATCTTAATCAACGCGATGTTAGTCGATATCGCACGTTGATAGCCCGTCTTGGCCTGCGCCGTTAAAACGGTGTTTTAAAAATTTCAGCTTTCGTACTCCTGATAAATGGTTATCTGTTGTTAATTCCATATTTTGGTGAGTGGTGTACGACTGAAGTGTGAAAAATAGAAGAAAGAAAAATTGAAATGGAGAATTATATGAATGAAGTAAAACGTTATGAAATTGAATTAGGCGGAAAGCCCCTTGTTATTGAGCAAGGATTATTAGGTCAATTAGCTAATGGAGCGGTAACAGTTAGGCAGGGAGATACTGTTGTTTTAGTTACTGCGACTATGGGACAGGCACGTGAAGGAATAGATTTTTTCCCGCTAACTGTAGATTATGAAGAGCGCCTTTACGCAGTGGGTAAAATCCCTGGTGGTTTCCCACGGCGCGAAGGTAGGCCTTCTACAGATGGAATACTTGCGATGCGGTTAACCGATCGCTGTTTAAGGCCACTTTTCCCGAAGGGGTTCCGTGAAGAGGTTCAAATTGTTGCCACGACCTTGTCTGCAGATCTTGAACATCAGCCAGATACTTTAATAACAATAGGGGCCAGTGCTGCGTTAGCGATTAGCGATATTCCTTTTAACGGCCCAGTTAGCAGTGTGCGTGTAGGTTTGATCGATGGGGAATACGTTTCTAATCCGACATTTTCCCAGTGTGAAGAGGGTGATCTAGACATTATTGTTGCCGGCACAAAAGATGCGGTGATGATGGTGGAAGCCGGTGCACGTGAAGTTTCTGAGGGTGTTGTGCTCGAAGCGCTTGAAAAAGCGATGGAAGCAAATACTGCTATTAATAGTTTGATCGAGGAAATGGCAAATGATCTTGGCCAAGAGAAAAAAGATTTTACTGTCCATACTGATAACGATGATTGTGTAGATGCAGTGCAGAATGCTTTGGCGGATCGACTAGATGAGGTGGTTGCTACAGCTGCAAGTGAACGAAGTGATGAAAATCAACGTATAAGGGCGGAGCTGACTGAGGAATTTGGTGAGCAATTTGAATCTTCTGAAATCAATGCAGCTTTGTTTGCTGTGATTAAGCGTGCTATGAGGGCACGTATTCTTTCAGATGGAGCCAGGGCTGATGGTCGTACGACAACAGAAATCCGACCTCTAGATGTTCAAATTGGTGTGCTTCCGCGCACTCATGGCACTGGACTTTTTACACGTGGTGAAACCCAAGTTTTGACTATTGCTACGCTTGCTAGCTTGAATATGGTCCAAAAGTTGGACACTCTTTCCCCCGGGGAAACAAAACGATATATGCATCATTACAACTTCCCTCCATATTCAGTTGGGGAAGCTAGGCCAATGAGGGGTGCTGGTCGTCGAGAAATAGGCCATGGTGCCCTTGCAGAACGTGCTCTTGTTCCTGTTATTCCAACGGAATCTGAATTTCCTTATGCATTACGTCTAGTCAGTGAGGTAATGTCTTCGAATGGGTCTACTTCGATGGCTAGTGTTTGTGGAAGTACCCTCGCGTTGATGGATGCTGGTGTTCCTATTAAGGCTCCAGTTGCAGGTATCGCAATGGGCCTTGTTATGGGTGAAGATGATAATTATGCGGTGTTAACTGATATTGCAGGTCAAGAAGACTTTATGGGAGACATGGATTTTAAGGTTGCTGGTACAACCGAGGGTATCACTGCTTTACAAATGGATATAAAAATAGGCGGAGTTTCTCGTGAACTACTTGAGAGTGCGCTTGAGCAGGCACGTGAAGCACGAGAAACCATTCTTACGAAGATGGAAGATGTTATTTCTGGTCCTCGTGATGTTGTAAATGAATATGCTCCAAAGGTGCATACGCTTAGCATTAGTGCCGATCAGATTGGTACGGTTATTGGTCCAGGTGGCCGCATGATTCGACGCATACAAGAAGAATCGGGCGGTGCTGGTATTGATATACAAGAAGATGGCGTGATTTTTGTTTCGGCTGTTGAGTCTGAGGTAGCTGACAAAGCTGTAAAGATGATAGAAGGTTTAACGAAAGAGATTGCTGTAGGAGAGTCGTATACAGGAAAAGTCACACGATTCCTTAAGTTTGGAGCTTTTGTCGAGATTCTTCCTGGAAAAGAAGGTCTTGTTCACATATCTGAGCTAGGTGATGGAGAACATGAGAGAGTCGAGGATGCTGTTTCAATTGGTGATGAGGTTACGGTATATGTTTCTGAAATTGATAACTTAGGGCGATTAAATCTTTCGACCAACCCTGATGCTAAGCCAAGGGCACGGCGTGACAGTGGTAATGATCGTCGAGGTGGTAATGATCGTCGAGGTGGTGGTCGAGGTGGTTACGATCGTGGTGGTCGAGGTGGTGGTGACCGTCGGGGTGGTAGTGATCGCCGGGGCGGTGGTGACCGTCGGGGTGGTAGTGATCGCCGAAATGAGGGTTCAAG
>JAKUNN010000005.1 GCA_022451885.1 Dehalococcoidia bacterium
TAACACTTTAATAAGATTGTTTAACAGGTAAAATATCAGTTAGGTTTTTTTATGCGTAAACACATCGAACGAGACAGCATTTTTCAATCAGTTTGGTTAATTGGAGGACCAAAGCAAAAATTGTTTGTTGGTAAGAGCGATTTCCAGAACTCAAACGGATCTGTTAATGCACCAGTTTTTGATCCTTGGAAAGAAAAGCACTGGGATTTGCATCGGCGAATTGGTAATAAATGGGAATTAATAACGTCTCAGACGCCTGGTAAGTTAGAGCCAGCCCAAGTATCTAAGGCTGTCTTAGATTTTGCACAAAAATATGGGGACTTTTTTGATCCTGATGGAGGTGAGAATATTGCTTCTTATTTAGCGTATTTGCGTCATGGCGGTTCTCGCTACAATCGTTTTTGGGTACAAGAGTGGGAAGATATTAGACAGGCTCTAGCTCTTATTGAGGAGGGAAAGGAATATCTTCTAATGGATGTTAACTGGTCGGGTCTTAGAGCGGAATTGCCATCACTTAATTTGAAACTACAACAATTTACTGTGCCAGAAATGCGAAAAAAGCGTTCAGGTTCAAGTAAGTGGGCAGTCGGTATTTTGCCAACTTGTTTGGCGGGATTTATTTGGATTTTGATAGCAAGAGATGTATTAGATGGCGTGACCTATAAGCCTTGCGTAGGTTTCGAAAATTGTGGTCGTGAAGTACCAAGTACCACCCCTATGGGGAAATCTACAAAATATTGTTCTGAAAGGTGCAAGCAACGAGAAAAGTATAGGAAGCGTTTATCATAGGGGTATGGGAAAAGATGAAAAAAAGCTGATACTAGTTGTTGAGGATGAAAGTGATTTACAGATGATCATTTCAAGAAGTCTTCTTAAAGATGGTTATGAAGTTCTTGCAACGAGTAGGGGTGATGATGGCCTTAGACTTGCACGTGAACATCAACCAGATTTGATTGTCTTAGACTTGATGCTTCCAGGGATGGATGGGACGGAAGTTTGCCGTGCGTTACGACGAGATTCAGAGGTACCGATTTTGATGGTTACCGCTCTTGGTGGGGAGGGCGATCGTGTTGCCGGTCTTGAAATTGGAGCGGATGACTATCTTCCCAAACCATTTGGAATGCGTGAATTACTAGCGCGAATTAAAGCACTTTTGCGTCGTAGTCGATTGCCAAAAGATTATAATCCTGTAGTTCAGTCGACTGAGGATAGACAAGGTTTTGTTATTAATCAGGAACGCCGTGAAATTTTTCTTTTTGGAAAACCTCTTCTTCTGAAGCCTCGCGAGTATGAGCTACTCAGGTTTTTTATAGAAAATCCCGACCAAGTTTTTTCTAGACAGCAACTTTTAAATACAGTTTGGGATGCAGATTTCCAAGGTGATGTGCGTACTGTAGATGTACATATCAGATGGCTTCGTCAGAAAGTTGAAACAAATCCCGCAAACCCCCAGATGATCAGAACCATAAGAGGTAGTGGCTATCTGTTCAAAAAGTAGGAAAATATGTAGATGATAGCTTTAATTCAAAGATTTGGGTTGCTTGTTTTAGTCATCTCGTTGCTTTGCATCTTGTTAGGATTTGCTATAGCGACAGAGCAGGTAGTGCTGTGGGTTTTGGCAGCCGTATTTTTAGGGATTTTACTTATCTTTGGATATAAGTCAGTCCGTGAAGTTCAGCTGGCTTTTCAAGCTATTGATGAAGCGGCAGAACATTTTGCTGAAGGTGATTTTTCAGCGCGTGCAATTGCAAATAAAGGTTTTGGTCCTCGTGTAACACACACTTTTAATTCTATTGCCGATCAATTAGAGAATTTTGTTAATACGATTGAATCTGATCAGATACGACTAGAGATTGTCTTAAATGCTGTTCCCGATCCGTTAATTGCATTATCTAGCAACCTAGAAGTTTTATATTGCAATAATGCCGCTGCAGCTTTATTCGATGTTCCAAATGCTGAGATAGTTGGTAGGCCCCTGATTGAAGTAACACGTGACTACGAAATTGATGAGCTTGTTAATTTGGTTGCAGGTGAGGATTCAATTCAGCAAACAAGATTAGTTAATTTGGGAAAAGATCGATCTCCATATCGTGTAGGTGCAGTTCCTCTTAAAGATAGTGGCGATTGGAATGTACTGCTTGTTTTCGTGGACTTATCTGCTTTTCAAAAGACAGAACAAGTACGTCGTGATTTTGTTAACAATGTTTCTCATGAGCTGCGTACACCAGTGTCTGTTATTTTGATGCTTGCTGAAAGTATTGCAAATGACGATCTTGAAAGTGATGAAATTCAAGACTTTGTTGAAAGGATTACTTTACAAACGGGGCGTTTGCGTATTTTGACAGATGAGCTGCTTGATCTTTCGCGAATTGAATCTGGGGTAACTACGGTTCACCCAGAAATGTTGAAATTGACTGAGATTTTTTCCTCAGTGCTTGAAAATCTCCGACCGATATTGGAGACAGAGAATATTGAGGTGTTCTTTGATGCTAACTCAACAGTTGGCGTTGAGGCTGATCGGGCTATGTTTACTCTCATTGTGAGCAATCTAATTGATAACGCTTTAAGCTTCAGTTCTAGAGGAAGTTCTATTCAGATTGAGGTACAAAAAAGTCTGTCAGTAATTTCACTGTCTGTTCGTGACCATGGTCCAGGTTTTCCTGAGGAAGATAAAGACCGAATATTTGAGAGGTTTTACAAGTCTGAGCAATCTCGTGCAACTGATGGGGCGGGACTAGGTTTAGCGATTGTTAAACATGCAGTCCGCACTCACGGCGGTACCGTTCAGGCTGAGAATGCTTTGGACGGAGGCGCAATCTTTACAGTTCGTTTGCCACACCGATACAACAAGTAGCGTGCATTCTATTTTTAAGGAATCAGCGAAATGAATAAGAATTCATATGGAAAAGGCTTACTCTTCCATATGAATTATGTGCTAAGCAGGACTACTTTCTAGTTGCTCGGCATGAAGTGGATGACCAGGGTCACCTTCAATACCTAAACAGGTCAAATGTTGACGCATGTCTTCCATGACATCAGCTCTACCTGTTGAGAATAGTCCGTTCTTGTCCAGTTCTGGTGGATCAACATCAAAAACTGCATTGAATTTATGTACTGAATCCCACGTTCCTATTGCAATTGTAAGTTCTACAATCTGATCTTCTCGGAAATATTCCTTTAAACGATCGATGAACGCATCATTTACATTTGCAGCATGATTCAGGATGAAATCTTCAGTTAAATCTAAAGCTGCCTTTGTTGCATCGGGTAAATCCGAATTGTTGTGGTCAAGCATTTCCATGACCATGTCTTCGTCCATGCCTTCCTGCTGCGCCGCAGCAGATCGTGCAGGTATTCAGTAACGACATCCGTTAAGATTCGCACTCTTTAATCTAACAAGGTCTTTTAAAACTGGGTCCAACGTGCTGTGAGACCAGATAAGTCCATAGTTGAACATAAAGCCCTTAAACAGGTCTGGTCGATGCATGTAAACACCACCGAATCCAACCATACCGCCTACTTCACTTACTCGTGGCATAAGCTCCTCCTCTCAGGATTTTATAAATATAGCCTTAATTGGATGGATTTTCTACTTCTTCACTCTGTTAAGGGAGGTAATAGTTCTTCGGGGTATGATTCACCAACCTCTTTTCTTTCGCGGAATGCCTCATATTCTTCTTGGCTATATCCGAGCAATTTTGTGTAAGCCCATTCATTGTGTTCGCCAAGTTTTGGTGGAGGTAGCCGGAGTTCGTTAGGTGTATTAGCCATTCGAAAGGTTAGGCCTGAGTAACGATGAGTACCGATATTTTCCATAGTTTGTTCTTCGAAGAAATGA
Organism: Dehalococcoidia bacterium; assembly: GCA_022451885.1. Taxonomy (GTDB): domain Bacteria; phylum Chloroflexota; class Dehalococcoidia; order Tepidiformales; family Tepidiformaceae; genus JAKUNN01. Next base: position 3,839 of record JAKUNN010000005.1, read on the forward strand.
CGTTCGTTTAGATGTGGATCAGCTAGTGCTTCAAGCCCATCGTGTGTTGGTGCAGCACATACGCCTACAGACTGCAGTTTATGAAAGAGTTCGTCGTGCCCAAAGTCTTTAGTACGTATTTTTATTTCATCATTCAAAATTGAACGGTTGTGCAATCGATTGACGGGTGACGAGAACCGCTGATCATGTACTAGTTCTTCACTGTTTAGTACTTTACATAGTGCTGTAAATTCCTTATCCGTTGCTATGTCTATTGCTATCCATCGGTCCTCTCCTTTACACGGATAAACACCGTGTGGGGCATGCCATCTATGTGAATTGCCTTGTGGTTCTGTATCTTTTTTGTTCATTTCGTAATCAGCAAGAAATTCTCCGAGAATTGGTAAGAAAGATTCTGCTAAAGCTAATTCGATCAGTTGTCCTTCTCCTGTTTGTTCTCGATGTCTTAAAGCCATCGCTACTGCTAATGCTCCATGAACACCTGCAATAACGTCAGAGGCCAATGTTTCAGTTCCAGTTTCTTGAGGTGACGTATTTGGATAACCACGTATATGCGTATGTCCCAATAGTGCCTCTACATGCATTCCAAAACCGCGGAAGTCTCGATAAGGGCCACTTAGTCCAAAGGCAGGCATACTTAACATGATCAGTTTGGGGTTTACCTCTCGAATTTCTTCCCAAGTTAAACCAGCTTTTTTTATTGTTGTAGGAACGTTGTTCTCTACAAAGACGTCACTTTTTTCAAGTAGACGTAGAAAGGCTTCACGTCCTTTTGGGGACATTACATCGCAAGTCATTGATTTTTTGTTACGTGCGCCTGTGTTGAAACTGGGGCTTCGGTTCCATGGGTCATTCTGTGGTTCAAAATTAGGATATGCGTTGATAGTTAATCCCATTTTTGCTACTTCCCTAGCTCGTTTTGGTCCCATTCGAATGTCAGCTCCACGGGTTGAAGCCTGAATCCGATTAACAGGCTCTACACGTATAATTTCAGCTCCCCATTCTCCAAGGAGTTGCGTTACGTGAGTTCCAGCCCATACGACAGTTATCTCAGCAATGCGAATACCCTCTAACGGTAAACGAGGGTGTTTGTTTAATAACTTGGAAGTATTGTTGCGCGAAGCAAGACTTAGATTGTTACTTTCACCAAGCAGTGGTGCAGCACGAATTTTTTCCTGAGGCGTTTTTGAAAACAATATAGGAAGCCGAGGTCCCTTGAAAGTTCCGATTTTCGGATGCTTGACTGTTTCCCAGACGCCACGAGCATTGAAATGCGGATCTTCAAATAAGTCTGCTGTCGTATTTAGCGCCCCACAGGGTAGTTTTACGTTTTGTGCAGCTACTATTATTTCTTGTCTTGTGTGGGTTGCTAGATAGTTCTCATAACTAGCCTCGATTTTTTTATCGAGATTTTCGGAAAGTGTCTGTGATCCCTTATGAACTTCACTGTTTGCTAATAGATCCTCTCTTCCTATAAGTTGCAACAAAGCAGGTAGTCGAGGCCCTCCGCCATATATATTGATATATCCATCTTTACACTGGCGTAGACCTATCCCTGGGCCTCGTGCAGTGCTTGTGTATCTTGCTCCTGTGACTCCAGCGTAAGATGCTGCAGCAATTGTTGCTGTACGCCGATCTCGTGATCCTGACTGGCATTCATAGATCGAGATATCAATCCAATCTCCGGCACTACCTTTTTCGACTTTTAATCGAGCTAACATTGCTGCGTATGCTGCCATGATACCTGCGTGATAATTGGCAAAATGTCCCGCATTTTTTAGGGGCTCTCGATCAGGATGTCCGGTTTGGATCAAAGGTCCCCCAATTGCTTGCAAAGTGATTTCACTACCGCGGTAGTTGCTATACGGACCAGATTGACCAAACGGTGTTATTGAGGTCATTACAAGTTGAGGATTTAGTTGATTCAAAGTTTCCCAATCCCAACCCCACTTTTTGCTTTGCCCAGGCGGAAAATCTTCGATGATAATATCGATATCTGAACTCCAGCCTTTAATTTTTTCGACTCCGTGTTTAGTACTCACATCTACAACAACTGAGGATTTATTTGCATTTAGATGTAAATGCAGACCAGAAGATTCTATGTCCTGTTGGTTATCAGGGAATGGTCCGAAGTTCCGTAAAGAATTGCCTTGAGGAGACTCTAGCTTAATTGTTTCAGCACCATATCCTGCAAGCAATCGGGCTGCATATGAACCTGCTACTTCATTAGTAATATCTAAAACACGAATGCCCTGAAGAGGTCCTGCCACGTGACTACTCCTTGGTTTTCATTCTATACAGATTGTTTAATTTTCTACAGAAATATTTGGTAATTAATTGGCAGGAATAGTTGAATTTATTTATTGCAAGTCTACGCGTTTAAGCGTACCTTGCTGGCATGGTTAAGTTTGAAGATGTTTTTCACATAGGTATTATTGTTCCAAACATGGAATCTGGCATGGAAGAAATTTCAAGTCGATTTGGTGTTACATGGCCACGACCCCCGGGACCTGCTGAAGTCCTTGCTCGTACTAAAGATGGCACTGGGCCGCTTTCTTCGCGTTTTGTGTATTCTGATGAAGGACCTCCATGGTTTGAACTTATTGAAGCCGTACCAGGGACCGTTTGGGCAGCACAGGCCTCCAATATCCATCATATTGGTGCTTTTGTAGATGACTTGGATGATGAAATCGAACGTTTAATTGCTGAAGGCAACGAGCTCGAAATGGAGACTGTTGATGAGCAAGGTAATCGTGTGAGTGTTTCCTACATAAATAGTGATTTAAATGTTCGATTGGAAATTCTTCCAGCTGCTATGCGCGAGGGCATGATGGCTATGTTGGGTAGTAGTTGATATAACAAATCGCAGCGTTTTTAACAGTAGTTATATTCGAAGGTACTACTGGTGATGATTTCTAAAAAAGGTCCACTACAAAATTATCGAATTATTGATTTAACAGATCGCTATGGTGTTCTTGGAACACGGATACTAGCAGGGCTTGGAGCGGAAGTAATTCGGATAGAGCCTCCAGGCGGTGATCCTATGCGGAAATTTGGACCACCCTTGGAAAATGAGGGTAATAGTTTTTTCTGGTTTCAAATGAATGCAGCTAAAAAAAGTGTAGTTTTGGATTTAAAAAATACAACTGGTTGTGATTCACTCTGGGCTTTGTTAAAGAGTGCCGATGTTTTGGTTGAGTCAGGATTCAAAAGTAGCTTGGAGACAAAAGGATTCGATTGGGTGAATTTATCTGCTAGTTGTCCACAGCTTATCTATACCACTATTACGCCTTTTGGTGCAGAAGGCCCTAGAAGCCATTGGTCAGGAGGAGATTTAGTTGCAATGGCTGCAGGCGGGTTGATGTATTTATGTGGTGATCAAGATCGTGCTCCACTTCGGGTATCTGTTGAACAAGCTTCTGCGCAATCATCGGTACAAGCTGTTGTAGGGACGTTGATAGCATTACGTGCTCGCAAGAAAGGCGCTTCAGGACAACGCGTGGATGTTTCAATGCAGGAAGCTATTACTAATACATTAGGGAATTCTCAGGCGACATATGCAATGACTGGGGTCATTAGTAAGCGTGCTGGAGGTGGTCGCGCCTCAGCTGAAGGGGGAGCGAGACTTGTATGGCCATGCGCCGATGGTTACGTTGCTTTTTCGCGTTCTCCAAGGGCTATTCCTCTCATACATCAATGGATGCTTGATGAAGGTTTGAATCCGAAATTTAGCCCACAGCCGATTTCTGGGTTGACTGGTGCTGGCTCAGCTCCCAGTCCGGAATTAAATCCAACTGAGGCAAAGCTTGTGCAGGAAATTGATCAGGAGATCGAAGAGTTTTTTAAAAGATTTTCAAAAATGGAGTTGTATGAAGAAGGTCAAAGACGTGGCACGATGATGTGTCCTGTTTCTACTATTCCTAATCTTTTTGAAAACAAACAGCTTATTGATCGCGAATTCTTTATAGATGTGGAGCATTCCGAAAAGGCTAGTTCATATACTTATCCTGGGGCACCGTTCAGGATGTCAAAATCGATATGGAAGTCAGGACCATCAGCCCCAAGTATAGGACAGCACAATGAGGAAATTTTGGGAAGTTTATGATGTGTATAAATATTCTCACTTGCTTAGATTTGAGTATTCAAGATGTCTAATGTTCAAAATGATGCACGGAAAATTTTTGAAGGGTTGCGGATAATAGATTTTTCATGGGTTGGTGTAGGACCAATGGCAGCGCAGACGTTTGCATTGTTTGGTGCTGAAGTTATTCGAGTTGAATCCTCGAAGAGTTTGGATATTTTTCGAATTGGAGGACCTCTTGCTCCTGGAGATGGTCCTGATCGGAGTGCCTATTGGGCAAATATTAATAGAGATAAAAAAGCTATGACTCTAGACCTGAAACATCCAAATGCATCTGAAGTTGTTAAAAGGCTGGTTAGTGATGCAGATATTGTTACCGAAAGCTTTCGTCCTGGAGTTATGAGGTCTGCTGGTTTTGATTATGATTCTTTGTCACAGGAAAACCCAGAGCTGATTATGATTTCGATGTCTATGGAGGGACAGGGTGGTCCTCATGCTGGTTTCAAAGGGTTTGGTTTGACGTTACAGGCCACAGCAGGCATTACTGGTTTGACGGGGTGGCCTGACCGTGCTCCTGTTGGCACTGGGGTTGCCTATACCGATTGGTTTTCAACACATCTTGCTGTAACTTCTTTAATCGCTGCGTTGGAGCACCGTGACTTAACGGGTGAAGGACAATATATTGATTTGTCTCAACTCGAAGCTATGATTTGGGGTTTAGATGATGCTGTTCTGCGATTTACTGCTGGGGAACAGGTAATGTCTGCTGATGGAAATAGAGATCCCAATGCTTGTCCTCATGGTGTTTTTAAGTGCTTAGGTGATGACGAATGGATAGCAATTTCCATCTTTTCGGATTCACAATGGTTAAGTTTTCGAAAATTTTTAGGTGATCCTGATTGGGCAATGAAATCTGATTATCTAACGTTTGAGGGTCGTAAAGAAAATGAAGATGATTTAGATAGATTGATTACAAATTGGACAATTGAAAAAGACCCTGAAAAATTGGCCGAAGAGATGCAAGAATTAGGTGTCCCAGCTTACAAAGTTGCTGATGCGAAGGCCCTTTATGATGATCCACAGTTAGATTTCCGTGATCATTTCTGGGAAATTGAGCATAAGGTAATTGGTCCTATGACTTGGGATTCTCCAGCGTATAAACTTTCAGGGACGCCTGCGTATCCAAAAGAGCCTGCGCCTTTGCTAGGAGAACATACGAAATTTATTTGTACTGAGCTTCTTGGATATAGCGAGGAAGAGTTTACGGAACTTTTAATTTCCGGAGTCTTAGACTAAAAACGATAAATAGAGGTAGCTATGGTAAATTTCGGGGATTTTTCAGATTCTGACGTGACAGTTGAGCTAGATAATTATATTGCGCTCGTTGAATTTCATCGACCACCGCATAATTTTTTTGATGTTTCGTTGCTTAAAGGTATTGCTGATGCATTTCATGCACTTGATATGGAATCAAATTGCCGAGTGATAGTCCTTGCATCTGAGGGGAAGTCATTTTGTGCTGGAGCTCAGTTAGGTAATTACCAAAAACAGGATTCTACTGATGAAAATTCAGATGAGGAAAATGGAGATGACAAGGCTGAAAAAACTATCGTAGGTCGTGATCATGTTTATGAGCAGGGGGTTAGGATGATGGAATGTGGTTTACCTGTTATAGCAGTTGTGCAAGGAGCCGCTATCGGAGGTGGGCTAGGTGTTGCTTTATCAGCTGATTTTCGTGTTGCAGCTCCAGAAGCAAGGTTCAGTGCCAATTTTTCCAGATTAGGTTTTCATCATGGTTTTGGTTTAACGGTCACACTGCCTGCTTTGGTTGGAAATCAAATGGCTGCGAGCCTTCTTTATACAGGAAGAAGAGTTGGTGGAGAAGAAGCACTGGAATTGGGACTTTGTGATGTTTTGGCCCCGATCGAAGATTTGCGAAATCGAGCTTTTGATATGGCAGAGGAGATAGCAATTTCCGCTCCTTTATCTGTAAAAGCAATAAGGCGAACACTGAGGCAGGGACTTGTAGATAGATTCAGAATGGCAACTGATCATGAGCAAGTGGAGCAGGACTGGTTACGCCAGACAAATGATTTTTCTGAAGGTGTCCGAGCGATGTCTGAACGTAGGCTGCCTGACTTTAAGGGTAATTAACTTATTGTAAGTACCTAGTATTTGGAAATCGTATCTAAAGTTTAGTTAAACCTGCTTAGCTCTTTACGGTGTGTTTGTTTGTGACAAGAAACGCTCAACTTTTTCGCGATGGTGGATAGCTTCAATTTTACGGATTGTATGTGAGAAGCTACGCATCACAAGTGACTCGGTCCGCGCACCGTAAGTAGTGAATTCGACTCCTTTTAAGAGATAACCCGTCGTCATCCCTGTTGCAGCGAAGTAACAGTCATCACTAGAGACTAAGTCTTCTAGCTTGATAATCTGCTGGAGGTCTAAGCCTTCCTCTTTGGCGAGCCTTCGGTCATCATCGTTTCGAGGCCACAAGCGACATTGCATATCCCCTTCTAGTGCTTTGATGGCACATGCAGCAACAACACCTTCAGGTGATCCTCCTATCCCCATAAGGATATCCACTCCCGTCCCTTCCATGGCTGCGATTACAGCTCCTGCTACGTCACCATCTGTGATTGAGACAATTCGCGCGCCAGTTTGTCGAATTTCTTTAACGATTTCTTCGTTTCGCGGGCGGTCTAGGAGCACCACAGCAACTTCTTCAATAGGGATTTCCTTTGCCTTAGCTACTTGTTCGAGATTCCAGCGTACTGGTGCCGAAAGATCAATTTTTCCTTTGGCTTCGGGGCCTACAGCAATTTTTTCCATATAGAAGATATCTTTTGGGTTATACATGGTGTTCCGTGGCGCTACTGCAATGACACTTACAGCATTTGGGCGACCTAACGAAAACAGTGTAGTTCCATCAATCGGATCAACCGCAACATCTACAGCAGGACCATGGCCGGTTCCAACCTTTTCCCCATTGAAAAGCATAGGTGCCTCATCTTTTTCGCCTTCACCTATAACTACTATGCCATCCATGTCTATCTGGTTTAACTTTTCACGCATGGCGTCAACTGCAGCACCATCAGCAGAATTTTTTTGACCACGTCCCATCCAGGGAGCTGCCCCAAGTGAAGCTGCCTCAGTTGCTTCAACCAGTGCCATTGCGATGTTAAGTTCACTAGTAGCCATTTTTAACGCCTTTATGATTAGGGAAAGTACTTCCCAATGATATAAGTTCAGCGGATTCTAACAAAATTCGACTGTTTTTTTAAGTTTTTTCTCAAAGAGGATGTCCCGTTATGAATTGTAGGCCACGAGCCAAGACCTCGCCAGTGAAAACAGTAGCCATGCACACGTATAATAATCCTGTAGCACTTTGCATTGCGCGTATTTGTGTTGTTTTGAAAGCAAATATTGCTAAGACGAGGGAAAATAGTAACCCTACACCTATACGAAAATAAAACATGGGGTTCTCAAGCAAGCCAGAGCCGATTTCTGTGACTGGCATAGGTGTAGTCTTCTCAGGAATTGTCGCATTAATTATGAAGAAGATCGTTTGTAGCCCAATTACAGATATTAGAATTAAGGTAAGTTCTCGAAGAGGTCTGGCTGGTAGTGAGCCTTCTGTAAGATACCAGTGTCCCCAAACCATTGAGGTTGAAACTGTGCCCATAGCTAAAGTACCTGTTAACAATGCTGCTAGACCCCCCAGATAGAACCAAATCGGAGGGTTCAATAGTGCAGCCAGTGCTACTACGACGATTAATCCCCCTATTGCTCCACCAATTGCGGCGATTCTTCCCGCAGGATCCCACCCCATAAAAACACTAAATGCGTATATTGAAGAAGCTGTTAAAACGGCGAGCGTTCCATGCTGGATTGTTTTTAGCCAGTCTTGATTGATCAGATATCCATCGATGTTGTTAGTCCACGAAATACTGGTTGTAGTCCAATATGTTAAACCAGCTACAACAGCTACCAGTAATGCCATTGTTAAAACGAATCCTCTAGTTACCTCTCCCCTTAAGTCTGAGTAAAGGGTTAACCAAAGGCTGCCTATTGCTAGTTCTATTAGCAGAATCAGTAAAGTGTGGGGTAATGCTTCAGCGCTCACTTCTTGAGTTTAGATGAAGACACTCCATTGTGCTTTTCTTCATTCTTTAATCATCGAATTCAGCCCTTTTTTGTGGTTATGGGACCAATTTCCTGATTTGGAAGGAATCTGTAAAAGACAAGAAGTAAAGTTCTCCGTCACTGTCTTCAGCTAAAGAAACTATTCCGCGACCTTTTGCACGTAGAAGGATAGGTTCAATTGTTTTCTCTGTAGATAAATTTTTTGTTGAAAATGCCCAGATTTTTCCACACCAATCTGCAAAAACATACCAACCCTTTAAGTTTTGTATGGCTTCCCCTTTATAAACATAACCTCCTGTCACTGCGCAGCCTTCTGTATGATCATATTCATAAATCGGAAGTGTTAGGTTTTCTGTTTTACAATTAACCTCAGGGCTAAAACATAAACTCCCTTCCATAGTGTTCCATCCATAGTTATGGCCCTTCTCAACGATATTAATCTCTTCTATTCGATTTTGACCAACATCACCCACCCAGAGGTTCCCCTCTGTATCGAAGTTCATTCTCCAAGGATTGCGTAGACCCCAAGCCCAGATTTCAGGTTGTCCGTGGAGACCATCAGCAAATGGATTATCCTCCGGGATTTTGTAGTGGCTCGAATTATTTACATCCACTCGAAGTATGGTTCCAAGCAAACTCCATGGATCTTGTCCGTTATTGTGTGGATCACCGCTCGCCCCTCCATCCCCTATGCCAAGGAAAAGGTAGTCATCAGGGCCAAAAAGTAGTGTTCCGCCATTATGGTTTGGGTATGGTTGCGGGATAGTCAGGAGAATTTCTTCACTTGTCTTATCAACTCGAAAATCTGCACCTTGTCCCGTTGTTTTTAGTCTTGCTAAGACTGTCCGGCTAGGATTATCTGCTGGGCTGTAGTAGAGATAAATGCTCCCAGATTTTTGAAAATCAGGAGCAAATGCTAATGAGAGCAACCCCTCCTCATTCCAGGCTGTTCCCTCTTTTGGTTTTGTACGATCCACTTGGTTATGTACCACATGCACCTTAGTCCAAGGGCCCTCTTTGGGAAATGTGACTAATTCACCTCCTTGTAAGACAAGAAGCATCCATCTAGAACCATTAGGTATTTCGAATAGTGCTAATGGCCGGGAAAATTCTGGAAGGCCGGGAAAGGCTTCAATGAATTGAAGTGTATTAAATAGTGATTCGGTGTTCTCTTCTCCAGAAACTTGTTTTTCTAAGAATTCCTGGTTTGTTTTGTCAATAGATTTATCGCTGCAGGCAGTTACAATTAGAAGAAGAGAAACCAACCAAAGAAGTATGAAATACAAGCGAGCCTTTTTCATACGTTTAATGTTTTCGCAGCACTATCAAGTGCTGCGGTGACATCTGCTTTAAATCCATGTTTGCGTAACAAAAGGCCAAATGCACTTAGGAAAAAGAGTACGTTGTCTGGAGTGGACGATTCTCCCATCAGGCCAACCCGCCAAATTTTTCCTTTTAGATTCCCAAGCCCTCCGGCAATTTCAGTTGAAAAATTTGTTAGAAGCTCAGACTTAAGTAGATCTCCATCAATTGATTCAGGGATACGTACTGTAGTTAGTACTGGCAAGCGAACCGCCTCTTTTGCAAGAAGCTCTAATCCAAGTGCCTCTAAGCCGTTTTGCAGTGCTTTTCCGTTGCGCTCATGTCGTTCCCATCGATTTTCGAGTCCTTCTGCAAGAGTTATAGCAAGTGCGCGATGCAGTGCATAAAGCATCGAAATTGGAGATGTGTGGTGATAGGCACGCCGGTTATCCCAGTAGGCCTCCAGTTTTTGTAAATCTAAGTACCATGTATTCGGTAACGTTTTTCGTTCGGACAGTGCCTGAACTGCTTTTTCTGAAAGTGTAATAGGGGAGGCTCCTGGTGGAGCTGAAAGACATTTTTGTGTACCGGAATAAAGGATGTCTGCTTCCCATTCATCAGCTTTAACTGGTATGCCCCCAAGGGAGGTTACACAGTCAATGAGTAGGAGCGCCTCGAATTCCTTTGCGATTTCTGAGATCGGCTCAATTGGCTGTTGGACACCCGTTGAGGTTTCGGCATGGACAATCGCAATTAATTTGACAGGTTGATTTTGTTTAGCGACATCTCTGATAGTTTCCGGCTCTATCGCTGTACCCCATTCAGCGTCGACACGGGTAACTTTTGCCCCAGTTCTTTCTGCCATTTCAACTATGCGTCCACCGAAATACCCGCAAGTTCCTATAATTGCATGGTCACCAGGCTCAAGCATATTCATGACAGCAGCTTCCATCCCACTTGTTCCTGTTCCTGGCGTGGCCAGTGTGAATTGATTATTTGTTTGGAAAACACCTCGAATCATTGTTCTACATTCGTCCATCAATCGTAAGAAATCTGGATCAAGATGTCCGATAATTGGCATTCCCATTGCGGCGAGCACGCTAGGATGTGCACCACTGGGTCCAGGCCCCATAAGTAATCGCGGACTAGGTTCAAAAAATTCTATTGCTTGCTTAGCTGTCATGTAATCATCCTAGAGAAAAAGTTATAACAGGCGACCAAATAGGTCATATTCCCCACTATCTTCGATTTTTACTTTAACTTTACTGCCAATTTTTGCCTGGCCTTGTGCGAAAACTAAGCCATCTACCTCAGGGGCTTCTCGAACAGTTCTACCGATAGCTATAGGGTCACCATTATCACTTTCACCGTTACCTTCAATAAGCATCGACATGGTTTTTCCAATGAAACGTGAAGCTCGTTTCTCTGAAATTTTTTGTTGAAGCTGCATGACTAGGTCGCGTCGTTCATTTTTTATTGAATCTATAACTTGGTCATTATATTCACCTGCAGGTGTCCATTTCTGTTGTGAGTATGTAAATACCCCTACATGGTCAAACATAATTTCTTCCAGAAACTCTAGCAATTCTGAAATATCGTCGTCTGATTCACCCGGAAAACCAACGATCAGAGAAGTACGAAGTGTGATTTCTGGAATTGCATCTCGTAAATTGGCAATCATTTCCCGTGTTTTGGAACTTTTCCAGGGCCGTCTCATTTTCCTCAACATATTTTCAGACCCATGCTGTAGTGGGACGTCAAGATAAGGTATGACATTCGGTATCTCCGCCATTGCTTCGATGAGTGGTGGACGTACTCTGCTCGGGTATGCGTACATCAAGCGGAGCCACACATCTGGGCCAACTTCATGTCCCAGGATTTTTAATAGTTCAGGTAATCCATTTTTTATACCTAGGTCTTCCCCCCAAGCAGTGCTGTCTTGGGCTACTAGTACAAGTTCCTTTGCCCCAGCTTCAACAAGTCTGTGAGACTCATCTACTAGTCGGCCAACGGATGCAGACTTTAGGGCCCCTTTTATTTTGGGAATAACACAAAAAGTGCAGGGTGCATTGCAACCATCAGATATTTTTAAATAGGCACTGGGTCCGGTTACCTTAATAACACTTTTGGGAATGTCGTGGATCGGTACATTTCCAACGCCAAGAGTTTTTGCTACTGCTTCCCATTCACCAACACCAAAAATATGATCGATTAATGGCTCTGATTCCTGTACTTCCTCAGCAGCAATTTGTGTTAGGCACCCCGCAACAATTAGTTTCTGGTTCGCCTGTTTTATTTTTGCTAACTCATGCACCGTCTCTATTGATTGAGCTTTGCTTTGTTCAATAAAACCACAAGTATTGACTATTATTGAATCGGCCTCTTGTATCTTGTTTGTTGGTTTAAGATCACCGGTTTCGAGTAAACGTTCGAGATGTAGGCTATCCACATCATTCTTTGGACAACCAAGTGTTACGAGGTGGTAGGTTAGTTTTTCTTTCATGGTCCCATGCTTGTCATAATAGTTATTGTTCTTCCAGGGGCTAATTCTATGCCTGGTGGTGGTGATTGGTCGAATACGACACCTTTAGGGTAATCCACATTGTGGTCTTGCAAATTTTTCGTAACAAAACCTGCGGCTTTTATGGCTTCTTCTGCCTTTGTGGTATCTTGTCCTACCACGTTAGGAATAATACCTTTTTTTATTTCAACGGCTTCGGAGACCTCCGTTATCGGTGTTGGGCTATTTTCTACTGAACTGATATTGGTTTGATAGTTTTCTGGTCCTGATTGAGTGTTTTCTCGAAGTGCTACGAAAATTCCTGAACCTACTATTATTAATAACAAAATTGTGAGAAGGACCCGCCCAGATAGCTTTCGTAGTAAGTTTCCCTTCCCCATTTGTCTACGAAAAATAACAGCTGCCCCTCCGCTCCTAAGTTTATTTAGAGGTCCAATTTGTTCGTTCCCACCAATAATTTCCGAAGCAGCAGCATTGCGTAGTTTTGTCAAAGAATTGTGTATCAATTTTTTCTCACCAATAATTTCTGAACGAGCAGGTTGCGCATCTGTTTCCTTTGGATAAAGGGCTAAAAGTGCCTGAGGGTTTAGTCCTAAAAATTGCGCATAGGATCTAAGAAAACCTTTTGCGAAAACTGGTGCTGGGATTTTTTCAAACCTCTCCTGTTCAAGGGCTTGTAGAAACCGCCCCGATATTCGAGTCCCTTGTTCAGCCTCTTCAATAGTTAGATTGCGCGAAAGGCGTGCACGTGTGAGCTGTTCTCCAATTCCGTACTTAGTCATCTCTTGGCCCGAAGGAATAATTGTACATATTGGGTAGAAACGTTCACAAAGTTCCTATTCAGAACCATAACTGCTATCGAGCTCATGCTTTTTGATTTCTATCAAAACTTTTTCAATTTTTTCTTTTGGAGGTTCCAAAATTGGTAGGCGAGGTTCACCAATAGGTTTTCCTAAATACCGCATTATGCCCCTAATTGTGGTTGGATTACCGTATTCGAAGCATGCGTTTGTTAGAGGAACAAGGCGCCTATGTATCGTTGCGGCACCATTAATATCTCCGGATAACACTTTTTCCAACATTTCCTTTTGTTGTTTTGCGACTATGTGGCCAGTGACGCTGATTGCTCCCCATGCTCCCATACACCACAAGTGGAAATTGTCGTTATCGTTACCACTCCATATTTTGAAAGACGGTGCTAGTTCCATTAATTCAGCTGTGCTATGAAGATCTCCATTTGCTTCTTTGTTACCAATAATATTTGGTGTATTTGCCAATTGTACCAATGTCTCGGTTGTAAGATTGGTACCTGTTCGTGAGGGTACGTTATAGACAATTACTGGAAGAGTTGAAGCCTCGGCGATTTTTTTGAAGTGTAGGATGATGCCATCTTGAGGAGGCCTTAGATAGTAAGGTGTTACTGCCAAGATGGCATCTACCCCAGCGTTCTCAGCCAATTTTGCTAATTCAATAGAGTGAGAGGTGTCATTAGTACCAGCACCCGCAATAACGGTTGCGCTTTCCTGAAGTTCATCCTTCACTTCCTCCCAAAGGCGGTATTTCTCATCATTGTTCAAGAGCGGTGATTCACCTGTTGTTCCAGTTACAACGACGCCATCGTTTCCAGCCTCCACGAGTGTTCGTGCTAATGCGCGCGCACCTGTATAGTCCACCTCACCATCATTTGTATAGGGCGTTACCATTGCAGTTAGAAATCGTCCGATGTTACCCATGCTACCTCCATATGCGAATTCCAAGTCTAGCGTGCTTATTGCTGAAATGCTCAAAAACATGCATATGTTTTGGTATCGTTGCATAGTGCACTAGATATGGAAATTGAAAAGCCTTTTCTAAATTCTGAGAATTCTTCTGGAGTTCTGGCAATTCAGCAAATACAAAAAGCTGTAGAGAGCGGTATTTTTGTCGTACCTGAAGAAGAACCTATTCCTGTCAGTGCTTATCAGCCAGCAAGTTTAGATTTGCGTTTGGGTAGTGTTGCGTATCGTTTGAGAAGTAGTTTTCTTCCAGGGCCGACAAATGATGTGAAAACAAAATTGCAGGAACATGTTATAGATGTGGTTCCTTTGGATGGTAAGCATGGTGCTGTTTTGGAAACCAATAGACCCTATTTAATTCCAATAATTGAAGAACTTAAATTACCGACTGGTGTTAAGGCGCGAGCAAATCCCAAGAGCAGTACTGGCCGTGTAGATATTTTTACTCGTATCATCACTGACTTCTCCTCTAGATTTGATGAAATCCGTTCGGGATATAACGGGCCTTTGTATGTGGAGGTCATTACTCGTTCATTTGCTGTACGTTTGCAAAAAGGACTCACGCTGAATCAGATTCGACTTATAGCAGAAAATCCAAAAGTTAGAGGNTCAGAGCCTGATGNTGAAGAGAATGTACGAGCTTCAGAGTTACATCGTTTAGTAAAAACCGCGGTTATTTTTGACAATGGTGTTCCACTTTCCGCAGCGCAGGTTGAGGATTTGGGTGGAGCGTTTTTACGTGTCGATCTTGCTGGGTCTACTTCAGATCGAGGGGGTGAACCTGATGAGGTGGTTGGGTACCGAGCTCGTAGAGATAGTGGGTTGGTTGATCTTACAGATCCAGAACGAAATGACCCTTCAGATTTTTGGGAACCTATTTGGCGTGATAATGGTCGCCTTATTCTNGAACCTGAAGAATTTTATTTATTGCGTTCTCAGGAACATGTAAGGATTCCAGGATCTGTTGCAGGTGAATTAGTTGCTTATGATCCTACAAGTGGTGAATTGCGAACGCACTATGCGGGCTTTTTCGATCCTGGCTTCGGTGATTTCGGTGAAGAGCGTTCACCAGGTTCTCGTGCGGTTCTTGAGGTGCGGGCACATGATGTTCCGTTCTTGATTGAAAATGGTCAGCAAGTAGGGAAATTAACATTTGAGCCTATGCTTGAGTCTCCTGATCAACTTTATGGGTCAGGTGAAATGAATTCAAATTATCAAGGGCAACCACGTATGCTAAGCAAGTATTTCCGGACATTTCGTGGTAGACAGATGCCTTTATTGTTTCACTAGACCCTAGTGGTATTTGAACTCAGGCGCATCCAAGTCAATTGCCGGTATATCGTCCTTTTCACGCCAATAATCCTGTGTATGTTGCCATTCTGGCTTATCTCCTCTCTTGGGGAGTATAGGCAGTGCACGTGTAAGGTAGTTAGGGTTGAAATTTTCAGGATCAATCCATGGTAACAATTCCATATCCTTATCTTCAGGTCTTAATATGACATTGACTTTTTCGAGGTCATTTTTATGCATGTGTTTGAGCAATCGACATACAAAATCTGCTAAAAGATCTGCTCTTAATGTCCAGCTGGCACGAAAGTATCCAAAGACCCACAGTAAATTTGGAACACCAGTAAACATCATTCCCCGATAAGTGACCGTTTTTGAAAAATCAATAGGTGTATCGTCAATTTTAAAATCTATATCCCCGAGTACGTTCATATTGAACCCTGTTGCAGTAACGATAATTTCTGCCTCGAGTTCCTCCCCAGATTTTAAAAGGAGCCCTTTCTTCGTAAATTTTTCTATTTCATCGGTAACGATAGATGCTTGGCCAGAATTTATTGCCTTAAAGAAGTCTCCATCGGGAATGAAGGCGATACGTTGACGCCATGGTCTGTAGTCAGGGGTGAAATGCGTCTCTATATCGTAATCCGGTCCTAGGATGGCACGGACACCCGCAAGAAGTTCTTTCCTAACTTTTTCTGGTTCTTCGCGTGCCATTTTGGTGAAAATAGCTTGTTCTCTAATAATCTGGCGCCTAACGATTTCATGAATCCAAGTTTCATCTACTTCGAGTTCTCGTAATGTTTCGGCAAGGTCATTACGATTAGCCCCAGGAGTATAGTAGGTAGGAGTACGTTGCACGACTGTGACATGTTTGCAGTCATCAGCGATTGCAGGAACAAGAGTTGCTGCTGATGTTCCTGACCCAATTACAAGAACATTTTTGTTTTTGTATGCTAAGTCTTCAGGCCAAGCTTCAGTGTGTACAATTTTTCCTTCATAGTTGTCCATTCCCTCCCAGTCTGGTGTATATCCTTCGGAATGGCGGTAGTAGCCTTGGCACATCCAGAGGAATTTTGCCGTAAATCTTTTTACGTTACCTGTATCAGTCTGTGTGGCTTCGATCGTCCAGTGGTTATCTTCATTTGACCAGTTTGCTGATGTGATTCGGTGGTTATATCTGATGTGTTTTGCAAGATCGTTTTCTTCGATCACTTCTCCCATGTATTTAAGAATTTCTTCTGCTGTTGCAATAGGTGGTCCACTCCATGGTTTAAACCTATAGCCAAAGGTGTGAAGGTCACTGTCTGAACGGATACCAGGGTATCGATGGGACCACCATGTTCCTCCAAAACTATCTTGCCCCTCTAGAACGACAAAGCTGGTTTCAGGAAGTTGCTGCGTTAAGTGATAAGCACCGCCTACTCCGGAAATACCTGCACCAACTATAAGTACATCAAACTCTTCAGTTATGGGTGTTTCTAGTGTGGTTGTCTCTTTGGTGGTTGTCATACTTTATCCAGTCTATCTAACAATTTTAGGTCGCATGTTCACTTGGTCAACTTAACTGTACAAGCATTTGAGAATTAAGTTACTTGAACAGGAAGCGTTTTTCGGCCCCATAAGAAGAATGGTTTAATTCTTTCTCCCGAATTTACAAATGCAAGATTCGGAAAGTGCTGTACGAGTGCTTGTAAAGCTACACGAGCTTCGAGTCTTGCTAAAGGTGCCCCTAAGCAAAAATGTACCCCTAATCCAAATGCTAAGTGTCGCCCTTTTCGTTCGTCTAAAGAGAAATTATTGGGATCGTTAAATGCTCTTGGATCTCTATTACCTGCAGCGTAGTGAAGAAGGACCTTTGCATTTTTCGGGATAATTTTCCCGTGAAGTTCTACATCTCTAGTTGTGGTTCTAAACAGACCAAGAACTGGGGGATCAAAACGTAGACTTTCCTCAACTGCCCTATCAACTAGTGCCGGATTGTCTACTAAGGACTGCCATAGTTTTGGCTTTTCGAGCATACGCCAAACAGCGTTGGTAATTAGAGATGTTGTGGTTTCGTTCCCTCCTACTAGCAGTTGATTTACAACACCGAGGATTTCTTCATCAGTCAAGCCCTTATCTTCTATTTTTGCGGCTACTAGTTTGCTAATAAGATCTACAGGTTCCTTCTCAGAATTGAGTCGGCGGTCAGAGATTTGTTTGAGTAAGTATTGTGCCATCTGTTGCAATGTTTCTTGATAAGAAGTTGGATCTTCTGCTCCCATAGCTTCTACTGAAGCATCAGACCATTTCTTTATTAAATGTAGGTCTTGTTCGGGAACGCCTAAAATATTTGCAATGACGATAACTGGTAGAGGGAATGCATAGTCATCATGTAAGTCCCAAGATGTTGGATCATCAATTTCTTTTAACAGGTTATCTGCAAGGTTTTCTATTTGTGGGGCGAGAAGTTCAACACTTTGGGGGGTAAAAGCCTTCTGGACTAAACGTCGGAAGAATGTATGTTGGGGTGGATCTGATAACATCCCGGCTGGCATTGAATATTTAGGACCTTGACCAAACTCACTGGAAAAAGTTTCGATATCCTGCAAGGCTGATTCCACATCTTGATATCGTGAAAGAATATAAAATTTTGGGTCAAAATCCTGACACAAGTAAACAGGTTCTTCCTCAAGAAGGTGGTGATAACTTGTTGCCGGGTCAGCCAGTACAGTAGGTGTAAAGGGATCGTAAATAGCAGTCATTTCTTATCAACCTCACATGCTAGGCAGGAATAGGTGTAAATATAGCCGATATTCGCTGAAATAGGTGCCAAAAAGGTGCCAAAGGCTTAAAAACCGTCCTAAAAACAGCTGGGGTATCCCTAGAGCCTTTAAAGCTATTTGATACTAAGTATCATTAATGGTTAAATACTTTAGTGCTTGTCCTCTCAGGCGACAAGCGCAAAGCGCAATACCCCCGTCCACCTTAAACGGGGGTATGACTCCTAACCTGAAAAGTGTTCACATGGAAAGTGTGCAGAAAAAGAATTGTAGTCAATGGTGTCGGAAACGCGCTAAACATTTCATCGAATACGGTAGCAGCAGACTCTTCTCCACAGTTACCTATGTATGATTTTTGTATGATTTTTTTCAATAAACAGGAGATGGTAGAAGCCCACCCCCTGTATCGCGAACATATAAACATGCCAAAATTCATCAGACAGCTATGTTCGCGTTAGATGACACCGAGCGTTCGACATCATCTTCTTAAAGATTGAACTATGAATTCGTGTAGTGCAATTTCCCAAGCTCAAAACTAGTTGCTGAGAATATCTATTTATCCGTTTGCACACTTTTCACGAAGGGCTTTGATTTGATTAATGTGTTCAACACAATGTTTCGTCGCATCTTCCAAAATCTCACTCAGTGAAGAAGTTTTATTAGAGCTGTCCTGCCCTGTTCTTGTCCATGCTGCTTTCTCACATTCTTTAAGCATATCTCCGTTGGAATACCTGATTAAATTAAATAGGCTTAATGCACCTTCAGGATCTCTGTATGGGTATAGTAAGCGGCGCTTCCAATTTTCCGGATCAAATATTGGCAATTCAGGCACAGATTGATTGGAAGCTATGACGAGGCGAAATTTAGTCGCATATATTATCTCCGCATCAGCAATATGAAGAACGCAGTCGCGAATGGCCCAATCTTCATTAGGAAGACGGCGATTAAAATCAGCTGGACCTATTCCATCAAGGATACTCCTAAGTTCAGTCGGTCCTGCATTGTATTTTGAAAGGATTTCAGCAATGTTTTCAGGTAACCGAGGCATTTCCCGCCCTATCCTTGTTTCTTTGTAGACTTGAAGTCTGCCAGTAGTATGGCATAGTCGTTCTTTGGTATTTCACGTAAGCTTCCTTGATAGGCGAGTGTCCAATTTTTCCGTGGCCATTTTTTGGTCCACATAAGGCGCTCATGATAAGTTTCAGCATTTAACCACTTGTCTTCTTCTAGCGTTATGACAGGCTTCGTATTGACGCGAAAAGGGTACATTTCATCAGGTTTTTTTTTGCTTTGCCAAACTCTGGAATCGTCATAGATCACTTTGGAAGTAACCTCTACTATGCCAGCAAATTGTTTTTTTCCCGTGATGTAGAAGATCAAACAATCACCAGAAGCGATATTTTGAGCAAGCTTATTTCTCGTGCTTTTGAACCCATGCTTTTTAAATTCCAATTCCTTGGTTTTTTCGTAGATCTCCAAACCGGTTACTACAATCCAGAATGACATGTTTCCTTTAAGGGGCCCAATTCCCTGTAAATCCACGGATAAGAAAGTCTTGTTCCAGCTTTTCAATAACAATTTCTCGTAGATGTGGTACCTCAGCCAATGTGCTTGTACCTGTCGTGCTAATTGCTGAGAGCCCATCTCCTCCGATGATAATTGGTGCTATGAAAGCCCATAGTTCATCAATGAGATTTTGACTGAAAAATGAGCCAAGAATTTGTGATCCGCCCTCAACCCATAGAGAAAGTATGGAACGTGATCCTAAGACTTGAAGTAATTGTTCAAGATTAATGCCGCTTCCATTTTGGCTAGGTTCGCAAATTATGATTTGCGCTCCTTGCTCAGTTAAGGAATCTTGCCAATTTTTTTCAGATTTCGGTGATGTTGCAATTATTGTTCCAGTTGGTTGTAATATTTTGCTGTTAACAGGTAGTTTTCCACTACCATCAAGAACGATGCGTAGTGGTTGGGTAAATTGTTCCGGGGATAGATTCTTTGGCCTTGCAGTTAGGGATGGGTCATCTGATATTGCGGTACCGCTACCTATAAGAATTCCATCTACCCATGCTCTTTGATGGTGGGCAGTATCACGGGCTTTTTCACCAGTGATCCATTGAGAGGCTCCTGTTTTAGTTGCAATTTTTCCATCTATACTTGCAGCAAATTTTGCAATTACGTAAGGCAATCCTGTCTGTCGATGCTTGATATAGGGCCGAAGAAGGCGAGTTATCTCATCAGCACCATCACCGATTTGGACTTCTATACCAGCTTCTCGTAGCTGGATAATTCCTCTACCTTTTACTCTTGGGTCAGGATCTTCAATTCCTATGACAACTTTTTTAATACCAGATTTAATAATAATTTGGGTACACGGTTCTGTGCGTTTTCCCTCGAAAGCAACACATGGTTCAAGAGTTGTATATAGCGTTCCTTCGGGGAGATGTTTCCCTTGAAGAGTTTGAGCTTCAGCGTGTGCAGCACCATATTTTTTAGTAGAGCTGACATTAATAATTTGCCCTTGATGCTCTAGTAAGGCGCCTACCCAAGGGTTTGGGCTCGTAATACTTTTTGCACTAAGAGCTGCTTCGATAGCTTTTGCCATAAAAGGTGAGGTTTTTTCTTTTTGTGAGCTCATTCTAGAATCTAGTGTACTCTTCTTGCAGATGTTGCTCCGTTGCAGTGCAGGCATACAATTGCCACAGCGGCTGTGACAGGTTGCCTCCGTAGCTCAACGGATAGAGCACCTGGCTTCGGACCAGGGGGTTGTGGGTTCGATTCCTGCCGGGGGCGCCATTTTCTAACATTTTAAGGCACTGTTCAGATTTTTGAATGAGGTTCGGATGGGGATTGGTCCGAAATCCTATAGAACTTTGATGAGTTCAACCTCAAATATGAGAGTTGTATTACCAGGTATTGGGCCCACACCTTCTTTGCCATAACCCAACTCGGGAGGAACAATCAGGCGCCATTTATCGCCTTCTTTCATCATCTGTAGTGCTTCTTGCCATCCTAAGATCACTCCATTCACAGGTAATTCAATTGGTGATCCACGCTCTACTGAACTATCAAAGACACGTCCATCTTCAAAAGTGCCATGATAATGTGCAGATACTGTATCGGTTGGTCCAGGAGTTGCCCCTGTGCCTTCGTTTAGCACCTCGTATTGTAGACCTGAGTCTGTAGTTATCGATTTTCCCATGGTTGCTCCTCTTTAAAATCTAGTCCAGACGTGATTTCTGCTTACCAATGATAGGGCAATAATTGATTGAACGAATTAATTCGGTTTTAGCCCAAAACTATGAATTAATCTTCCAAAGCCAAGGTAGCTAACTACAGCCCACCCAATTTCTACAATCTGTTCTTCATTAAAATGCAATAGCAGCTCATCAAATAATTCGCTATCTATATTTGCGTGATCAACAAATAATCTTTCGGTGTAATGCAGTGCAGTTTTCTCAGCTTCTGTGAAGTCATGTTCTCCCCAGCTGTCTATTTTTGCTACAGTCTCTTCTTCTAGCGTGTTGCCCTCCCCTGACAGGGGAAGCCGTGCAGCTTGTCAGAAATCGCATGTATTTAATTGAGCTACTCGAAGCCTTAGGATTTCTTTAAGTCTTGAAGTAACACTTCCGTCACGTACTAAGGGTCTGTACCAATCCATCCATTTTTCATATAGCTCAGCGTTGTGTCCAAAAACGCGTGTTACTAAATCATCTCTTGAGCGTAGATGTTTTGGTAGCTCTGCATCACTTGCTAAACGCAATCTTGGTTTCTGTGTTTCATTCATGTCGGTACTATACCGTTCCTATCTTCAAACACGAAGGGAGGTTTCGGCTTATCCGAGATAAGCCGAGCCACTTCGTCTGCCTTCGGGATCTGTTAAGACATTAATAAGTGAAATAGTGTCAGATGCAAGGGCCTTTTTTATTGCACTTTGTAGTTGCTCCGGCTCCTCTACTCGCTGCGCATATCCCCCAACCATCTTGACCATATGTTCATAATCAACCGGTAACATTGCTGCAATTGGAGGTGCTTCGGGACCGAACATTCTATTTTGGATTGTATGTCCAGCTATCCCGCCATTATTGGACACAATAATGACAACGTTTGCTCCAATCCGCGCACATGTTTCCACTTCCATAGCTGCTGCTCCGAACGCGTAATCTCCTAGGACGGCAATGGACTGTTTCTCTGGCCTGGCTAATTTTGCACCCATTGCGTATGGGAACCCCGTTCCCATACACCCGGTTGTTCCGGAATTGAGACGGAGTCTTGAGCCAAAAGATGGTAGAACTGCTCTTGCTACGCCCATCGTTAATTCCGCATCAACAGAAAGTGTTGCATCGCGTTCAACTACATCTCTAACTTCTTTCAATAACCGAAAGTGATTAATGGGTTTTTCATCAGAATCCATTGCTTCTGCCAAACGTGACTCGTTCTGCGTCTTTGTCTTTTGCAGTAGTTGTATCCATTCGCTATTAGAAGAGCGTAAAGTCCGAGTTCTAAGAATTTCGTAAAGTTTTTCAGCAGCCAAACGGCAATCAGCGGTAACACCTATTTCTAAATCTGCCCCGCTATAGAATTCTTCAGGCAAAATATCTATTTGTGCTAATCGTACGTTACTTTTAAACCTCGGTTCTTGGCCAAATTGAAAAATCCAATTATATTTTCCGCCTATCATTACTACAGCATCTGCTTCAGCGAGCGCGACTGATCTCGCACCATTAAAGAACATTGGATCATCATCAGGGATAGTTCCCCTTCCCATTGGTGAAGTCACATATGGAATGCCCAATGAAACTAATTGTTCCAAAGCTGTTCCTGCGTTTGCCCATGCCGCCCCTTTTCCTATAACGAGTAGTGGGTGTTCTGCTTCGCTTAGTAGTTCAGCGAT
This sequence comes from Dehalococcoidia bacterium, assembly GCA_022451885.1. Lineage (GTDB taxonomy): Bacteria > Chloroflexota > Dehalococcoidia > Tepidiformales > Tepidiformaceae > JAKUNN01. The sequence continues at coordinate 26,610 of JAKUNN010000005.1, forward strand.
CTTCTGTAGACCTTCATTATCAGGCGCAGGCGGTGCAATATGTGGAGATTGTTGACGCCACACAACTTCATCTTCACTAACTGATTTTCCGATGAATTCTGCAGGGAAATCTACATATATGGCGCCTGGCCTACCACTTGTAGCACGACCTAGGGCTAAATGTATGTATTCGGCGATTCTATTTGTACTATCGACTTGGGTAGACCATTTGCATACTGGTTCTGCGTAGGTAACTTGATTTGCTTCTTGGAATGCACCAAGTCCTCGTTGATTACCTCTGGACGATCCTCCGAGGACTACAAGGGGCATTCCACTTTCAGTTGCAACATACATGGGGGTTATAGTGTTTGTTTGGGCTGGTCCTGAGCCTACAACACACACACCTGCTTTCCCCTTTTGCCAACCCCAGGCTGATGCAGCAAATGCTGCTGATTCTTCATGCCTGCAGTTAACTACGTTAATACCTTCTTCAGCCATTGCGGCCATTACCTCGATCATAGGTCCCGCAACTATTCCAAAAACGGTGTCTATCCCCTCACTTTTTAATTGTTGAGCAATAATTCGTGCTCCGTTTATTTCTGACATATTTTCCTCATTTTCTAAAGTTTGGTTTTGTTAGGCATGTTTATTTCTGACACATTGATCTATTAGTACAATTTCATCCTTGCTTAACGTTCCTGCCTCTTCTGCTTGTAGGCATTCTTCTAATTCAGCGCAATTTTTTACACCCAATACAACCGTAGATACTCCTTCCATCGACAGAGCATATCGATGTGCAAGAATTGCTGGAGCTATTCCCATTTCTTGTGCCAAGTGGCGAAAATTAGCAGCGCGATTGTAATCGATCATTTCTGGGTGCTCACTCGCTATGTCACGATCTATTTTTTCTGTTAATGCGCCTGCTTGGACAGCTCGAATGCCCATTACGCAAGTTCCCACTTCGTTAGCAAGAGAAATTAATTTGCGAGGTTCTGCATTTTCGGTGTATGTGTGCATTGAGCCAGGCGAATCTAATAAGTTTGTGATGCATTGTATGGCATTAGGTGCGGGACTTTCATTTAATGTATCTGCTAAAGCGCTTGGTATACCAATACCACTTATTCCCCAACTCCTAATTTTTCCTCTTTGTACGAGATTTTCAAAGGCTGGCCTAACCTCTTGAACAAACTGTGCTCGGGGGGTTCCTTTTGCCGCACCTTCGTACGTATCTGGAATTATCATTCCATGGAGAAAAAACAGATCTATTTTTTCTAATTGAAGTCGTTTCAAACTTTCATCAAGTGAAGACTCGAGTCTAGCTAAAACCTCTCCCTCCGGCACTTTTCCAAGATGGTGTTTTGTGGAGATTCTGACATTATCCGGCAACCTTCCTTTGAATGTTTCTCCGACCACAGTCTCCGCCTCTCCCTGTCCGTAGCTAGGTGCCACATCTAAAAAATTAATTCCACTGTCAATTGCTTTGTGAACAGTACGAATTGATTCTTCTCTTGTGGTTTCACCCCATACTTGCCCTATACCTCCTCCACCAAGTGTGAGTGAACTAACTGAACCGAGTTTTCCAAATTTGCGTTGCTGCATTTTAGGCTCCTTGCGTAGCATTTTTAGCTAATTTCAGACTTGTTATGATACGTTCCCCGATTTGTGGTTTGGGATCTGTCTCAAACGTCATAATGGCTAGTCCGTCAATATACGGACTAGTAGCAAGATCCAATACAGTTTCATCAAAAACTTTCCAAGCCTCATTTTCTCCTGCATTTATCCTATTCTCTAAATTAGGCTGTTCGGGGATCTTTAGCCGTTCTGTAATGCGGGCTAGTTGATCCCCTCGAATAAGTGGCATCGCCATTGCGATGATTAACGTGTCTGGATAAGTTGACTTTAGCCTTTCAGCTTCTTTTTGTAGTTTTCTACTTTCGAGAACTGGTTGCGTCCATATACATGTGGCGCCGGCTGCTATTTTTCTAGATAGAATGCCGTATTTATTTGATTTTTCTTGGTATTGATCAAATGCAGTTGCAATCAGAGAAGGTGATAGCTTTTCACGCAGAAGTGTTATCGTTTCGTGCACCTTTAGGTCCCCTTTAGAAGTGTTATCTCCTAATAAGCAGAGGATATTTTCTAGCCCAACTGCTTGTGCATTTTCAATTTCAGTTTGGATTGTGTTCCGACTTTTCCCCCCGACAGTTAAATGCCAGATCGGTTCAATGTGGCTCTTCTGGAGTTCTAGAGCAGCTGCAAGACTTGATTGCCGGTTCGGCCGATGAATAATATTTACTGCTGAGCTAACACTTTTTAGCAACGATGCACGTCGTAATAGCACTGTGGGTTTAGATGTTTTGGGTGGAGTAATTTCCAAAGTGATTGGGAAATTACCATCCCATAGTTCTTTTGCGAATGTCATTGTTATCAGTTTATGGGCTATTGCGAACAGCTGCTTTCCCTTCTGAAGCGGTTATGAAAGATCCCAGCATACAAATATGACCTGTTTTTCCTGCGAGAACGCGGGCTTTTTGAAGCCCTTCAGAGACATTTTTTGAAGAGATGATTGGCGTATTAATTTTTCCGAGTCGTGCTTCTAACTCTTTTGCAGTTAGTGCTCTCCTACTTGGGAGTGAGCAGCAAATAATTGTTTGGCCAATTTTTTCAAGAGCTACGCTTATACCCTGAATATCCTTGTCTGCCATGATACCGATTACAAATTGCCATTTTACATCTCCAAATTCTTCTTGGAGCGTGCTTATTAAAGCACGCACAGCTGCAGGATTATGTGCGGCATCAATGATAGTCGTTGGTTGTGAAGAAACTAATTCAATCCTTCCTCTCGGCTGTGCTTTGTGAATACCTTCTTCAATTTTGGATTTACTCAATCGCTTGCCATTAATTTTTATTGAATCTGCTGTAGTTGCTGCAATTTCTGCATTTATTTGTTGGTGGAATCCGAGTAGTGGTGTTTTCCATTTAGCAATATTCGGTGTTGGTGTTATGACTTTTATTAGCTGAGCTTTAACTTCTTTACAGGCAGCAGTAATGATTGTTTCAACTACCGGGTGCGATTGAGGCCCTAAAATACAAAGGCTTCCGGGCTTTATGATCCCGGCTTTATCTTTCGCGATCTCTTCGACAGTTCTTCCTAAAATATGTGTGTGGTCAAAGTCAATTGCAGTGATCACTGCAACTTCGGTTCGTTCAAAAACATTTGTAGCATCAAACGTTCCACCTAATCCGACTTCTACTATTTTCCACTCGGACTTTTTCTCACGACTAACCCAGAAAAATAGTGCAGTTAGAATACCGAAGGTACTAAAAACGCTATTGTTTATTTTCTGCTCTTCTTCTATGGCACCTCTTAGTTTAGTGAGTCCCTCTGCAAAAAAATCTTTTGAAATGGGAAGGTTATTTATCTGTATTCTTTCCGGGTAATCTTGTAGGTGGGGACTCGTGAATAAGGCAGTGGATGTTCCACTAGTGCGCAAAATACTTTCAACCATATGCGCAACACTACCTTTCCCATTTGTACCTGTTATGTGAATTGTTTGTTGCCCTAGTTCTGGATTTCCTAAGCGATTGAGCAATTTTTTCAGTGTTGGGACATTCATTGCAGGTTTTGCAGATTTTCCAGGATCTCTTTCCATGTCTTGAAAGGATTCTAAATAGGCAATGGCTTCTGTATATTTCATAAAATCTGTCCCTCAAATGAGGAGATTAGCGGTATTCTTTTTTCATGTCTCGGATGTGTACCTATTCTCTATGCTTATTAATCTAGAGAATACATTCCAATTCAAAAAGCGATAAATGTGGTCTTAAGTGCTTAAACCAAACCGGAAACGTCTTTCTATCGATCAAGATTCAGCCCCAGGGAACCGACGTGGCTGTCTAGTTACAGGGGCCATTTTAGGGGTTCTGGCAGGTTTTATTGTTGGACTTTTTGTAATACCCCCGTTGATAAATCGTTACTTTGCTGATAATCCTATTCAACCCGGACAACCTTATGAGGCTGAAAATGCTGAGATTACCCTTCAGACAGTTTCGGTGGTGGGTGAAATTTTGGAAGTAGAACTTACTATCGATGCATTTTCTGATTGGAAACCTGTTCACACTGACTTCACTATCAAGTTTCCTGATGCTGAGGCAATTGAGGCACTTCCTGTCGATCCTGACGTTCCTCTAACAGGCCTAACTTTTTTAGCAGGACAATCCCGTACTCTAATATTACAATTTCCTCGCTTTGATCTATCGATCCAAGGCATAGCCTTAATTCTTGATAGTGAAGATGCACAGTTTTTATTTCCGTAAAATTTTTTAGTTATTTTTGTGCTGTCTTCTAGTCCATCTCAGGTTACTCTAGTGATATGGCACGTAGCGATGTTTCTTTACCTAAAGAAAATTCTACCACCAAACCACCTGTTCTCCCGGTAGAAGTAGATTCACGTAGTCCTTTTAACTTCTGGATGCTTAGAAGGCTGATAACTATTCCATCCTTCTCGTTTGCGTTTGTAGTTATCACTATAGGTGCCCCCATCCTTTTCCTGGCTACTGCTATTTGGGATATTCAACGCAAGCGGAAAAATTTGCCTTTGACAAGAGTGATTTTGCTTACTTGGTTTTATTTAATTGTTGAAATCCTGACTATTGTGGGCTGCTTACTTGATAGGGTGTTTTGTATCGGTGGAAGTAAAACATCACTGTCCTTAAACAATGTGCTTATTCGCTTTTGGTCTAGTTGTCTTTTCTGGGGAGCAGTAAAGATTTTTGGTCTACGTATTTTTGTCGAAGGCCTTCCTCCTGAGGATGGTCCCATCCTTTTGTTCAGTCGTCATGTTTCACCTGTAGACAACCTTATTCCTTCAGTTTTTGTTTCGAATCCACACCGTTTACATATACGAACTGCTCTTAATCGTTGGTTGTTGCGAGATCCGAGTATCGACTTAGTTGCGCACCGTATTCCGACTGCTTTTATTCGTGTTGGTGACCATAAACGTCCTCGTCACTTGAAGGATGTTGCAGCACTTGGGCAAAATCTTGAAGCAAATGATGTAGTTTTGCTTTTTCCAGAAGGTACCCTTTTTAACGAAAGAAAAAGAAGCCAGATTATTAATCGATTTTTAAAGAGTAATAATACAGCTCTCGCAGAACAGGCTGAGTCATTTAAAAATGTATTGTTACCTCGTACCGGTGGCCCATTGGCTCTTCTAAAAAATTCACCTGAAGCAGATGTTATGTTTCTTGCACACACAGGTCTTGAACTTGGAACGTACTTACAAGCTGCTCGAGGTGGTTTAATGAGAAAAGAATTGCATATCAGACTATGGCGAGTACCACGTGAGGAGATCCCAGAAAGCGATGAAGATCGCATTGATTGGTTATATGAGCAGTGGGGACAAGTTGATAAGTGGATTGAGAATAAAAAGGATTCGCACTCGGTATAGTACTTTTAGATTTTTGTGGTAAACGCTACAATATTTGCACGAGGTTAGTATGAAAGAGGCACTTGTTGAACGACTTAAGGAAGAAATCCGTTATGAGTTTTCGCGTGAAGGACCTCCTGAAGGATTTCCAAAATTTCCTGATATTCCAGCAGGCCGCTATCGAGAGGAGGGGTTTTTTGATCTCGAGATGAAGCATCTCTGGACGAAGGTTTGGCTTTATGCAAACCGTCAGGAAGAGCTTCCGGAGCCCGGTTCGTACCAGCTTTGGGATTATTTACATACCCCAGTGGTTATCGTTCGTGATGAAGAAGGTTTACTTCATGCTTTTTATAACACCACTCCAAGTGGGAAGTATTATGTTGAACCTCACGATGATAGTGGTTTATACGGTGAAAGAGTTTTTGAAGAAGGATATGAAACCAAACAAAGGTTTCAAACTCAAGATGAGTTTCCACGAAGATCTTTAAGTGATGGTGTTTTGAAGGACCCGGATACTGGGCAAGTATACGATTTGAAGGGACAGCCTTTATCACCGACAACAGGAGGTGACTCTCTTCGAGAATTACGATGTGAAGTTTGGGATGGGTGGGTTTTTATAAACCAAGATTTAAATGCAGAACCTTTGCTTGAGTGGATGCATCCATTGCCTGAGCAAATGGAAATGTTTCAAGGTGAGAAATTACGATTAATAAATAAGCGGCGAACCATTATTCCATGTAATTGGAAGGTAACTGTTGAAGCTTTTCAAGAGGTATATCACTTCAAGCATATACATCAAAAAGCAGGTGTCTCGGGACTTGATCAACGTGGTGCTACTATGGGAGTCCTTCCAAACGGGCATTCTCGCATGATTACGCCACTTTCTAAACGAGCAGCTGAGATGTCTGGGATGGAAGATCAGCTAGATTGGAGTAAAGATATCATGCGTGCTTTGTCAAGTACTCAGGTCTCTGAAGTGCCGGTGCCGGGCATGGAGGACATTGAAACTGTGAATGGTATGACACGTTGTACTAGTACTGCATTTAGTGCATTTCCTAATTTAGTTACACCCGTAGCGGCGACAGGGCTGCCGTTTTTGCTTGCTTGGCCAATTGATGTCCGAACCACTTTATTTGAGTGGGTTACTTTCTGTACGGATTGGGGTGATGGACCCTCACCTGTTACTGATGAGGCTTGGCAAATGCGGTTGAATGGTTTTGATAGTGTGATGGAGGAAGATACGAGGAATATGGCGCCCATGCAAAAATCCCTAGATTCTCCAGGACTTGTAGGCATGCCAACTAGTTACCAAGAGCGTAGAATTTGGAACTGCGCGGAGCAAGTTGATCGTATGATTGGGCCCGAAAAAATTCGTGAAGATTTGCGTGTGCCTCAGTTGCTTGGACCTTATATAGATAGGTCTAGCTCCTGAAACGGTAAATACTTTAGGTCGTTTATTTTTGCTTAAGTGTGAGGTGTAGTTTTGCCTTCCCCCGCCCGTGTGGTAGTTCTTGAAAATTATGGAGTGCTCACTATCCAAGAGCTCGATTTGCCTACTCCATTGGCTCATCAGGTACTTGTTGAAATATATGGTGCTGGAATTCAGCCGACTCAACTTCATTTAGTACAAGATTCACCTAGTGATTTAGCAATTATCCCGGGTTCTGAAGCTACCGGACGAGTATTAGCCGTAGGTGATGCAGTTGCGCGTGTACAAGTTGGGGATGTTGTTTTAATTTCCCCGTACTCTTCAGTCAGTGATCGATCACCTGAGTTGGTCGAGATTGAATTTGAAGACGGCTCTATTCACGTAGTTGGTCCTGTTTTTACCTGGGGAACGAATACTGTGGTGGATGAGCAGTTTTTGAGTACCTTACCTAATCTTGTCGATAAAGAAGGTGCTGCAATTTTGGGACAGACCGCATTTTACGCAAATGCAGCTGTGAAGGATGCAGATGTTGCTGGTAAGAGTGTGGTGGTAGTTGGTTGTTCGGGTTCTGGATTAAGTACGGTAGCACTTTGCAAAGCTGCAGGTGCGGAAGCTGTTTATGCTGTTGATAGTTCTGATGCCCGGCTCGAGATTGCAAAGCAACTTGGGGCTACAGAGATTTTTAATAATGAGCTGGAGTCTGTTGTTTCAGCTATACATGAGTTGAATAACGGCGGGGTTGATAGGGTTTTTGATTCACTGTATGAATTGGATGGGATTCCCCGATTAGCGACACAAGTTTTGAATGACAGTGGTAGTGCTTATTTACTTGGAGTTGCGGGGACTGAAGATTTTGAGCATGAGAGACTAGAAATTGAAGAGAGTGATTATCGTTCGTTTCCGATTCCGGATTTGGACTCAGGTTTAGAAAGTATGCTTGAAGCCATCAATTCTAATTACTTACAAACAAGCTTAATGACAAGTATGCGTTTTACTATTGAAGAGACGAATGAGGCGATTACGATCTTGGAAAATGGTGAGATGGTTGGCCATGGGGTTCTTGTTATTGAGCCTTTGCAGTAGTTAAGTTCACTTCCTGAATAGATTATTTCCAAGCTTCGTCAATTGGTGTAGTCCATCTGCAGTCTCGTTTCTTGCTTGATTATGATTTGGCAATAAAGCTGCATATTGCAAGACATTTGCTAAGGCTTCACTCGAGGTTTTTTTTTGGTTCTCCCCAATTTTTTTATGTGTTTGTATTTCATCTTGCCATGTTGTTAAAAAATCACCAGGTAAATTATAAGTTTGGCAGGTTCCTGCAACATCTTCCGATTGGTGCGTACCCAATACAAGGGTTGCAAGTTCATTTATGGCGGGTTCATACCAGTCATCCATGTAGTGAAAAAGATTGTAGGTTTGCTGGTTTAAGAATGTCATTGCCAGTGTTTGCCACGTTTGGCGGTCCGGTGCAGCAAGTACATTCCAGCCACCTTTAGCACGCAAGACTAAAATTGGTACAGAATCCGGGATGTTTTCAAAGGGGTCGGGTTTTTCAGGAGTTTGTGTTATCAGGCTTGGTATCATTCCGGACCTAATATCAGCCCAGAATATTTCTCCGTTTTGGTATAAGCGTTTTTTGCTAGTTGCATCAATAATTGCCAGTGCTGCTGAAGCTGTTTCTTCAATGGTTTTAAATTCAGGAATTGTAATTGCTAGATCATATGAGCCTAGAGTTACTGTGAAATCTTTAATTTCTAATGCAAGGCCGGTGGCTTTATCGGGTGTCGCTGTAGGCAAAACGCGTAGAGAATCTTGTATATTTTCACGTATTTCCGGCCAGAACCGGTAGAGGGCTATCATTCTTTTACTCGATTACTTGTTGGATCGTTTTTTGAATGGAAGATATTTCTTTTTGCCACGCAGAATCTTCTGCAGGAGAAATCGTTGTTTCGGATGGAGGCGCTAAGTATATAATTTCAAGTTCTGTGGTGTTTTCATCAATTGGCCAAGTGGTAAAGATCACATCGTGTTTTTCAATGGTGACATGGAGTAGGTTCGGGGGAATGGCGTAAGAATCTTCGCCCAGACTGTGTCCGGAAGTGGATGTTTCATCATTGGTGGAAGCAAAGTTATCAGTCAGGGTTTCCTGCATTAATTTCCAATTAGTTCGTACATTTTTTGTTTCACGTTTAGCTATCAGTAGCTGGGTGTCTTCCAGGAGTTTATTTGCTATATCTCCGAGACTTTCAGTTAAGGAGTTGGCATTTAAATTTTCAGTTATAAAAATCCAGCCTCCAATGGTTTCTGCTTTAATTTGTACTAAACCGCGGTCCTCTCGGTTAAGGTCAACAAAGTCCCGTTCGTCAGGAACGGAAACTAACTTACCTGTAGTGTCGTAAGTCCACGAATGATATTGGCATCGTAGGGCTCGGTTTCTTCCTCGTTCTACTCGTACGACAGGTGCACCTCGGTGGCGACAGCTATTATAGAATGATCTAATTTCACCATCAGTTGCATGAAGGATTAAAAGGGGGACACGCGTTTTTTCCCAAGTGTAGTAGTTACCCGGCCCAGGTACATCTTCTACACGCCCTGCTAAAACCCATGAGTCAGCAAAAGCTTGACGCTCTTTTTCAAAATCGCGTTCCATGGAGTTCAGTCAACTCTCTCCTTATTTGTTCCCCACTGTTCCCAATGGGTTACAGTTTCAACAGGTTTTCGAGTGGTTGGACCAAATTTCGCATCTGGATATCCCATAGGGATTAATGCAACTGGCGTTGCGTCATCTGGTAAATTGCACTGTTCGCGTAGTATTTGCTCTGCAGCCATCTGAAACGTTGTCATAACAGTTCCTAATCCAAGCGCTCGAGCAGCTAAAAGCATATTTTGCACAGCACCATAGATTGAAGATCCTGACAGCAAACCTTCCGGAGCAGGTGAAGAGACTTGATAAAGACACGGAATAATAAAAACTGGTGCAGAGGCAAGATTTGTGAAAAGTCTTTGCGCTCCTTTCAGCATTAAACGTGTTGTTTTATCTGCAGATTGAGAACGTTGTTCAAGCATCTGCTGAAGGCCTTCGTTCCCCTTTAATCCTTCGTGAAGTTGATCTGAGATAGCTTGTCTTATTGCATCATCTTGAATTACAACAAACCCCCAAGGCTGTGTGTTTGTTCCACTGGGTGCTTTTGTCCCAGCTTCAATAACTTTCCATATTAATTCTTCTGGAACTGGATCTGTTTTCCACGCACGTATTGCACGTTGGGTATAAAGCGTCTCCCAAATGTCACTTGTTGTTTGCATAGATTCTCCTTTAATGGACTAATTAACTAGTTGGTATTACTGCCTTTGAAAGCTCGATGTTTACAGGAATAGCAGTTTGTCGGGCCATGCCTGTAATCGGGTCAAAATCCTTCGCGTTATTAACTAAACGATTTGTACTTGCCCCAATGGTTCGTACTTGGTCATCTAGTGCAGGGACGTCGCCCCAAGAGTGAGACATTGAAATTACGCCTGAAGGTATGTCATCTGAAATAGCAACTACTCCAAGAATTGTTGATCTTTCTGATGTTATATCAATGATGTCACCTTCGGACGCACCAATTTCCTCCGCATCAATAGGGTTCATGAATGCAGGATTAGTGTTGTATTTTGCTAGTGATCGTGGGAGATCACGCCCGGAGGAATTGTAAAATTCACGCAAACGTCTGCTGATAAGTCGGTGTGTGAATTGTTCCCCTTGACGATATCCTGCACCTTCAACGATTTCCATATCTCGCACATTTGAGAGCTCTTCCATCAAATCTGGTGGTCCGACATCTAATCGAGCATTGTTGCCTGGTTCCTTCGCCTCAACAAAGATTTTTTCCTTTTCACGGAAAACAGTTCCACCATCAGCTTCACGAATTTCATCTAGTGGAATTCGCGAATTTGTTGTTATTGCATCTAGAACATCATCTGTTGAAGGCTTATTTTCCATATCTAATTCGACGCCGTTGATATTTATAGGTGTTCCCATTCTGTGTGCCAAACCCCAGAAAAACTCCCATTCCTCAATAACATCAAATTCAGGTTCAACCATTGCCGGGGTGTAGTGGGCGTAAGTTTCTGGATACCAGCCGTCAGTCAGTAGCGTGATATCTGGCCTCTCCAACGACACTTTTGGTGCGATTACATAGTCTGCTGTTTTGGCTGTTGCAGACATTTTGATGTCTATAGTCACATTTAAGTCGAGAGCTTCCATGGCTTGCAGTGTTTTCAACTGATCCGGCCATGCAGCAACTGGGTTTCCGCCTACACTAATTAAGGCTCGAACTTGTCCATCACCTTCCATAATAATTTCGTCACTTAACGCGGCTGTTGGCATTTCTCCAAAAACCTCTCCAAGGCCTCTAATTCTAGAAGGCTCACCTTTCCCCCAAGCTGGGCTTGGTGGTATTGCTTCTGCCCGGAATGGTCGCTTTGGACCAAATGCGCCTGGGTTTGATACGAGGTCACCTTCCCGCTCATAACGACCACAGACTGTGTTTAAGGCAAGAATTAAGTGTTCGGAAAGATTCGGATTTGGTCCCATGTCTAATCCGGTTCCTGATCCGACTGAACCCTTAGGTGCCGAGGCAAACATTCTTGCAGCAGCTTCTACTTGCCCTGCTGGAACGCCTGTCCTTTCCTCTACATAGTCCAGATTAAAAGGCTCAACTGATGTTCTTAATTCCTCAACATGTTCCGCGTTAGCAGCGAGAAAATCACCATCATAGAGACCCTCCGTAAATATGACTCGCAGTATTCCTGAGAGTAGAGTGGCATCTTCTCCAGGTTTCACAGCAAGGTGTATATCTGCCTTCTTAGCGGCATCAGATTTCCGAGGATCAATAACTATTAGTTTCATTCCTCGTTGTAGAGCATCATTTAATCGCCTTGATGGGTTAAATGGTGGAACAGGGCCGAACATTGATACAGTAGGATTGGTTCCGACCATCATAGTTACGTCTGCATCAGCGAAATTGTTTGTTCCCGCCATCCACATTCCGTGTCGTGAACCTGCAATTGCTTTTGCCGGTTGATCTATTGTCACGCTCGTAAAAAACATTGGAGATTTTACTCCAGCATGCCAAGCTCTTATGAAAGATAGGGGGATTCCGTTACAAAACGCATGACTACCATTGTAAGTCGCGACGGAACGGGTTCCTGATTCACCTATGATCGCTTTCAATTTTTCAGCTATTTCATCTAAAGCCTGTTCACTGGAGATAGGTTCATAAGTTCCATCAGGCATTCGTTTCATTGAAGAACGTAAGCGCTCTTCATGATTGTGTTCTAGCGGTAATTGGCGTCCTTTAATACATGTGTACCCACCATATATCGGGTCGCTTGCGTCGCCTCGTACCTCAATAACTTTGTTATCTTCTACATCTACCTCTAACGCACAAAATGCGTGGCAAAATCTACAAAACGATTTCTTAGTTTCTACTGTCATGGTTCGCTCCTATCTGTGCTGGTCAGTCTAGCATGTGTATATTCTGGTATGTGGGACTTTTTTAATTTTCCCAAACCTTTCTTCTAATAAGCGTAATCTAATGTATTAAGGAGCGCACATGCCTGAGACCGATGCCCCAAACATTGCTGAAAAAATGGGTGAAGCTGCACTTGATTTTCTCAATAGCCTTTCGTCACAACAACGAGGAAAGGCAGTTGTAAGTTTCGATGACGTTGTGGAACGTAAAAATTGGCACTATACCCCTATTGCACGTCAGGGTTTACCACTAGATGAAATGAACGGTGAGCAAAGGCGTCTTGCTCATAGGCTGACAGGAACAGGATTAAGCTTATCTGCTTCCGTAGCAGTAAGTACCATTGTTGGTTTGGAGAATACTCTTGATGCTGTCGAGGGGTGGAGACCAGGCGCTTATCCTGGCCAGGATGGCCCTTCTCGGTGGCGTGATCCTGCGATGTATTTCTTAACTGTTTTCGGTGAACCTAATTCTAAAGATCTTTGGGGTTGGCGTTTTGAAGGACATCATATTTCGTTGAATTATACTATTGCGAAAAATCAAATTATTTCACCAACCCCATCATTTTTTGGTGCAAATCCTGCTGAGTCTCCGTTGCCAGGTGGTCGAGTTTTACGCCCACTTGCAGGTGAGGAGGATCTTGCACGTGAACTACTTCACTCACTTGATCAGGCTCAGCAAAAAAGTGCAATAATTTCCTCTGCAGCTCCTCCGGATCTTGTGCAGTCTAATCGTTCACAAGTTGAGGATGGCGTTTTGCCATTGCCAACACCTGCGTTACTAGGTTGGGAGATTGATGAAGTTTGGCAGGAACGCCTGCAAGCTGAAAGAGATTATTTAGGTTATGACGAGGTTGCAGAAGAAGCGGTCAGGTACAGTGTGGCTCCTAAGGGTATTTCCGCTTCTGAGTTTAATCAGGGCCAACTTGATCTGCTTGAGGCAGTTGTTTCCCAATATATAAATCGATTGCCTGAGGAGTTGGCTTCAGAGGAGTTCGCTAGGCTTACGGATGAAGTAGTTAATGAAGTTTATTTTGCTTGGGCAGGTGGTTCTGAAAGATACGATCCACATTATTACCGATTACAAGCGCCCCGATTTTTAGTCGAATATGACTGCACGCAAGGTCAAGCAAATCATATTCATTCTGTTTGGCGTGACCCAAGGGGTGATTTTGGTTCAGATCTTTTGGCAGCACATTATGCTGAAAGTCACGTTGATTCCTAAATGCGTTATTTCATTTATGGGTCAGGTGCAGTCGGAGGAACCATTGGGGCGCGTCTGCATCTTGCTGGCCGTGAAGTGACACTTATCGCTAGGGGTGCACATCTTGAAGCGATACGCAAAAGGGGCCTTTCTTTTATAGATCCAGAAGGGGAGCACAACCTGCAAATTCCTGTCACTGAGATTCCGAAGAAAGACGAAATTTCTGCGGGTGATGTTTTTATACTGTGTATGAAGTCTCAGGATACACAAGAGGCTCTTGATGTCCTCTCTTCTGTAACAGGCCCAGAGACTCCGATTGTTTGCGCCCAAAACGGTGTTAATAATGAGCGAATAGCGATCCGATATTTTAAAAATGTTTACGGCATGTTGGTTGTCCTCCCTGTTAGCCATCTTGAACCAGGGGAAGTGGTAGCAAGTAGTGCTCCAATCACAGGGATTCTTGATCTTGGTCGTTTTCCAAATGGAGTTGATGACATTTGCGAGGGGATTGCTTCTGATCTTAGAGATGCTTCGTTCCGTTCAGAAGCGCGCGAAGAGATTATGCCTTGGAAGTACACAAAGTTGATACGCAATTTATTTAATGCCGTAGATGCAATCCTTGGACTTGAAGGTGATGTAGATGCTGAGATCCGACAAGATTTCAGTGCACTTCTTAAAAAAGCGCGTGAAGAAGGTGATGCCTGTCTTGCTGCAGCCGGAATTGATCGTGTTAGGGACGAGGCGTTTTTAGAAAGATTTAAAACTTTTAGTGCTGTTAGTCGTGAAGGAGCTGCTGCACGGCAAGGTTCCTCATCATGGCAAAGTTTACAGCGCGGGACAGGAAGCGTGGAAGCCAGTTATCTCAATGGAGAAATTGTAATGTTGGGACGATTATTTGGTATTCCCACACCTGTAAATCTTGCTCTTCAAGAGACGGTTGTGCGTTTGGCGCGTGAGGGTATGTCGCCTGGTTCACTAACTTTGGCAGATATTGACTTTACCTAGTTTGGTAAAGGTTGCGCTTGTTCTGTAACAAATTCCACGATCAGAGGCCACACTTTGTGTCTTGGTGATGTTGCTAGTCTTGACCTATCCCAAAGGTCATCAGCTTCGTCTCCTTGCGTCATGAAAACAACAACATAACCTCTCTCCGAATTACTTTGTTCAATCAAATACCCTGCGCCTATTAATCGTTCGTCACCTTCATCGTTGATCCAATACCCAGCTTTTTGTCCATAGTTAAAACCTTCAATTTTCTCACTCGGGAAGGTAACAAAGGCCTCAGGAATAATTGCTTGTGTTGTTAAATCCATTAGGTAGCCTGTTAGTGTTTCATCGAGAAGCCTGCCTGAAATTAAGGATTCCCAAATGAGTGCTAAGTCAGATGCCGTCATTGCTGTTTCACGCCAGCTATGAAAGAACCTTGTTAGGGATGACAGGTTTGCGTCAGCGATAATTTCCTGGACTTGTGTGGGAGTGATTAAATTATTCAGGGTATCTGAGTTTATATCCAAAGATTTACGCATCATAATTTCAAGATCTGGTTGAATTTCTTCAAAGGTTAGCTCTCCCTTTTCGACAGCACGTAAAACGGCTATGGCAATTACGATTTTTGCGGCCGAAGCAGGATATTGTAATCGTTCTTTGTTGATGGTCAGGGTCTGCGAACAGTACGTATCAATAAGTGCGAAACTATAACTTCCGCTATATGGGTCGCCAGTATAAGTGGACATTGCCGTCTCAATTGATTTGCCTAATTTCCAGAGTTTAAGTTCTGAAACTGAACACAGTTGTTGTTTCTTGGAGGCTTCCAGTTGCTGTGAAGTAGGGGTGGAAGTTGGAGTAGAAGTAGGGGTGGAAGTTGGAGTAGAAGTAGGGGTGGAAGTAGG
>JAKUNN010000050.1 GCA_022451885.1 Dehalococcoidia bacterium
AAGACCTGCCATTGTTCAAGAAGCATTACAGAGTTGTGATAGTGAGGCGTCTAATACAATCGTAATTGGAGACACCCCTTGGGATATAAGTTCAGGAAAAGCTGTTGGCACACGGACAGTCGGTGTTGCAACTGGAATATTTGAAAAGGAGGAATTAACTGAAAGTGGAGCAGATTTAATAGTCGATACTCTTGAGGCAACTGAGGAACTATTCGAATTTTTGCTCGCTAGAAATAATTAATCCAAAAGATCAAGGCGCTCACGTAAACCCTGCGCCCTCTCCTCAGCATCTTTAAACCGAGTCCGCATTGACGTCACCACATTTTCAGGAGCTTTTTCCAAGAATTTTTTATTCTCAAGCTGGCCTTCCAACTTTTTCAAATAAGCCTCAGCTTCAAACAACTCAGTATTTAAACGCTCTCTCTCAGCAGAGACATCCACCTCAGGAAGAGCAAGCGCCACCTCAGTAGACGTAACACGAGCGAATGCAAAATCCCCAGAAGGCAACTCATCATTTGAGCTCAAAACAGTGAGTTCTACATGCGAAGTGAAGCATGTTGCTTCACTGGTTGCCAATAAATCATCTTTAAAAATATCTGAACGGACAAAAACATGTGGACGTGTACCTGCAGGAAGACCTTTTTCCATACGAATATTCCGAATGACACGATTCACTTCGATCACATGAAGCATTGAAGCTTCTGCGGAGCTATCTAACCAAACTTCATTACTCACAGGATAAGCTTCTACAATTAATGGTGTTATCAATGCATTTGATTTATCAGTATCAATTACATGTGGTATTAAATAGCCCCATAACTCCTCAGTAACGAACGGCATAAATGGATGAAGTAATGCCAAGGAACGTTTTAATACGTAAAGTAGAATACTCACAGTAGCCTTATCGTTCGACCGCAAACGAACTTTACTTATTTCCAAATACCAGTCACAAAATTCAGTATATAAAAAGTCGTGAATTCTACGTCCTGCTTCTCCAATTTGATAAGCACTTAACAAAGAATGCACTTCGCCCTCAAGCCCTGAAAGGCGAGACAAAATCCATCGATCTTCAAGCGGAAAATCTAAGCGGTTCTGGATATTTGGTTCTGCAACTTTTTCATCCTGCAGATTCATCAATATGAACCTGGCGCTGTTCCAAAGTTTATTTGCAAAATTACGTGAGGACACTAAGCGTTCCTCGTTATATTTCATATCCTGACCAAGTGTGGAACCTGTTAGAAGAGCAAAACGAAACGCATCTGCTCCGTAAGTAGATGCTGAAATTAATGGATCGATTACATTCCCGCGAGACTTTGTCATTTTCTCACCTTTTGCATCACGAATAAGACCGTGAAACAAGATATTTTTAAAGGGAATATCGCGTTCTGTAGCACGCTCACTGCCCATATTATATAGCCCAAACATAAGCATACGAGCACACCAGAAGAACATAATGTCATAGCCCATCTGCATGTCGGTAGTTGGATAAAAGTACTTCAGATCTTCGGTATCATCTGGCCAACCGAGATCAGCATGTGGGGCAAGCGCAGATGAAAACCACGTATCCAGCACATCTTCATCTTGTGTGAGCTTTGTTGAATCACAAAATTGACAAATTTCAGGATCCTCTACCGCAACTGTCATCTCACCACACTCACAATACCAAACCGGTATTTGATGTCCCCACCACAGCTGACGACTAATACACCAATCACGAATCTCATCCAACCAATTAAGAAAAATGCGCCCAAAACGCTCTGGGACTATATTCACTCGCCCTTCACTTATAGCTGCAGATGCATCTGATGCAAGTGTCTGCCCAGGTTTATATTCCCGGTTAACACCCACCCACCACTGCTCTGAAGGGAGAGGCTCCACCGGGTTTTTACATCTGCTGCACTGGCCAACAGTATGGGTATATGGCACAACGCTTTCGAGAAAGCCCTGTTCTTCTAGATCTCTCACAATTGCTTCACGTGCTTCAAATCGATCAAGACCCACATAGGGTCCTCCATCATCTGAAATCTTAGCTTCGCGATCGATAACGACAATAGCTTCAAGATCGTGACGTTGTCCAATCTCCCAATCAACAGGGTCGTGTGCTGGAGTGACCTTTAGGGCCCCCGTTCCAAAATCCAGCTTTACTGCATCATCAGCAACAATCGGGATCTCTCTACCAACTATTGGTAACAAAACAGTTTTCCCTATCTTCTCTTCAAACCTCGGATCCTCGGGATGTACGGCAACTCCTGTATCACCGAGCATAGTCTCAGGCCTAACAGTCGCAATAACAAGAGCGTCCGGAAGAGGCATACCTCCCTCACCAACAATTGGATATCGAACATGGTAAAGACTAGCCTCTTCTTCAACGTAATCTACTTCCAAATCACTTAGTGCAGTCTCACATCGCGGACACCAATTGATCATTCGTAGCCCTCGATAAATTAAGCCATCGTTGTACAAATTCACGAAAGTCGTTCGAACTGCCCGGACAATCTTAGGATCTAAGGTAAAGACATCACGAGACCAATCAGCAGAAGCTCCTAATGCTCTATGCTGCTCGTAGATTCGACCTCTGTATTGTTTCACCCATTCCCAGGTTCGTTCTAGGAAAGCCTCTCGACCTATATCATGTCGAGACAAGCCTTCATTAGCTAACTCGCGCTCTATAACATTTTGGGTTGCTATGCCTGCATGATCTTCACCAGGAAGCCACAAGGCCTCGAAGCCACGCATACGCCTCCACCGGACAAGTGCATCTGTTAAAGCATCCTCAAGACCATGTCCAAGATGTAATTGTCCCGTCACATTTGGTGGCGGCATGATAATTGCATAGGCATCGGCATCCCGGTTAGATTTGGCCTCAAAAAAACCACCGTCTTCCCACATTTGATATATGCGTGACTCAACAGTGGAAGGGTCATATGTACTCGGCAAGGTAGACGGCATTGGTGAAGTTTACCGGAGGAGTCTAAACAGCTAAAGTCTCGCCAAGCGTTTTGCGGCTTCTGCTAAGGTATCGTCAGATTTGCTGAAAGTGAATCTGATGAAATGGTTTCCGTTATTTCCCGAATAAAAAGATGAACCCGGTACTGGCGCAATACCATAATCACGAATCAAATGGTGAGAAAAGTCAATGTCAGTGCCCTGAAAATTATGAGCTGTAAAGTTTGCCATAATGTAATAAGCTCCCTCTGGTGTATGACATTCAAAACCTGCTTCACGCAAAGCTAAGAGTAAAAAATCACGCTTTTTTTGGTACATTTCAATGAGACTTGGATAATACGATTCCCCCTGCTCTATAGCAAAAGCAGCAGCTTCTTGGAGAGGAGCAGGAGCTCCTACCGTTAAATAATCATGTACTTTCCGAACAGCTGCGCTAATCTCTTGCGCAGCTAGCACATATCCTATCCTCCACCCTGTAACACTAAATGTTTTAGAAATTCCGCTGATAATGACAGTTCGTTCAAACATTCCAGGTAGAGACGCCAAAGAAACATGCTCATGACTATCAAAAATAATATGCTCGTATATCTCATCAGTAATCGCTAAACAATCATATTCGAGACACAAATCTGCGATTATTTTTAACTCCTCATGCGTAAAAACTTTGCCGCTGGGATTATTTGGAGTGTTAACAATAATAGCCTTTGTTTTACTTGAAAAAGCTTCTCGGAGCTCAAGAGGATCAAAGGAGAAATCTGGGCTATTCAAAGTAACAAATTTTACCGTGGCGCCGCTCATCGCAGCATCAGGAATATAATTCTCGTAATAAGGTTCGAAGATAATCACTTCATCACCCGGTTCAATAAATGCCAGCATTACAGCCATCATTGCTTCTGTAGCACCACAGGTGACAGTTAGATGTGTATCGGGATCAAGCTCAAAACCATAATTTTTCTCATATTTCTGTGCTAACGCCTTCCGCAAACGAAACGCACCCCATGTAATAGCATATTGGTTCACATCATCACTAATTGCATCAATCGCAGCTTTTTTCACAAAGTCTGGCGCAGGAAAATCTGGATATCCTTGAGCTAAATTAATCGCACCGTGTACTTGGGAAAGTCTCGTCATTTCACGAATAACTGACTCAGTGAAAACACTGGTTCGCGCAGTTGGTTTAAATCGCATTTTGAGTCCTATCGTTTTGAAAGAATGATTACCGGAATTACACGACCTGATCGCTTCTCATACTCAGCATAATGAGACATTGTCTCCACGAACCGCTCATAAAAACGTGTTCGGTCAGGTTCATCCGCAAGAATACCTTTCATTAAGAAAACCTTGCTACCTACACGAACAGACACATTAGAATCTGCCTTAATATTCCCCACCCATGCAGGATTTCGAGGGTTACCACCTGAGGATGCAGGTATCAAAAAATTCTCGCCATCCTCAAGATATAGAAGAGGCAAAGTTCGTAGACGACCAGATTGCGAACCCCGTGTGGTTAAGAGAAGAAATTTAAGAGATCCAAACTGGCCACCGACATAACCACCTGTTAAAACATAGAGCCACCGGTGAAGAGAACCAATCCAATGCATAATCGTGGGATGCATTCAAAAACCCTAACGAATCCCTTTTGACTCTAGTAACTCTGCCATCGTAGATCCTATTTCAGCAGGAGAATCACTTACTACTGCACCTGCAGCAGCCAATGCCTGTTTTTTATTCTCTGCTTTTCCATCATCACCTGAAATAATTGCACCAGCATGGCCCATTCGTCGACCCGGAGGCGCTGTTGCGCCAGCTATAAATGCAACGACGGGTTTTTGAACATGTTCTTGAATATATAAAGCTGCATCCTGCTCTGCAGATCCACCAATCTCACCAACCAAAACGATTGCATCAGTTTCAGGATCTTCGTTAAGTAATTGAACCGCCTGTTTTTGCGTGGTTCCAATTATAGGATCACCCCCAACGCCTATACATGTGCTTTGGCCAATCCCTTCAGCTGTGAGCTGGGCAACGACTTCGTACACCAACGTACCCGAGCGACTCACCACTCCAACTCTGCCAGGAAGAAAAATGTCACCCGGCATAATTCCGGCACGAGCATTATCACTGGGAGTTATAACCCCGGGACAATTAGGACCAATTAACATGGATTCACTGCTACTAAGTGCATGTTTAACGCGAACCATATCAGCAACAGGTATTCCTTCAGTAATACAAATTACAACAGGCAGCTCAGCTGCGGCAGCTTCCAAGATTGCATCTGCTGCAAAAGGCGCAGGAACAAAAATTATACTTACATTCGCCCCAGTTTCACGGACAGCACTATCCACTGTAGAGAAAATAGGCACGCCATCCTGCTCCTCACCACCACGACGTGGATGAATAGCTCCGACTACGTTAGTACCGTAGCTAATAGAACGACGCATATGGTTAGCACCCTCAGTGCCTATACCTTGAACAATTAATCTCGTATTTTCATTTAATAGAACGCTCATTGTTTCCCTTACTGCGCACGCTGGACACGCACGGTACAGTTACATGGGCAATACACCCGCACGCATTGTAACCAGAACAAGCGTGTATGCACCTATAATTTTAAGAAAAAAAGGAAAAAATATGGTAATGGCACTAGATGGAATCAAAGTACTAGACTTATCAAGGCTTGCTCCTGGCCCTTATTGCTCAATGTTATTAGCAGACTTTGGGGCTGATGTTTTACTCGTTGAAGCAGTCCCAGGATCTTCTAAAAAATTGGGTGGTGGACCACAAAGTAGTAACGAAGGGGCAAAACGCGCAGCTGCATATAATGCATTGGGAAGAGGTAAACGTTCAATATCCTTAAACTTAAAGGAATCTGCTGCCCGAAAAATTTTCTTTGAGCTACTTGATGATGCAGATGTCGTTCTCGAAGGTTTTCGGCCAGGGGTTGTAAATCGTTTAGGTGTCGATTACCAAACAGTTTCAGAACACAACCCAGGAATAGTGTATTGCTCGCTTTCCGGATTTGGTCAAAATGGTCCTTATAGTAATCTTGTTGGCCACGACATTAATTACATCAGCATAGGAGGAGGCCTAGGCGTTATTGGCCGACCAGGAACTGCACCTGCAATACCAGTAAACATGCTTGCAGATTTCGCAGGTGGGGGCTTATTTGCAGCATTTTCAATATGTGTCGCACTTCTTTCAAAACAAACCACGGGAAAAGGACAATATATTGATATGGCAATGAGTGATGGAGTCCTTTCCTTAATGACAAGTGCATTTACCGGCTTTTTTTCAACAGGGACACCTTTGCGGCCAGGAGAAGGTTTCTTAACCGGAGCACGCCCTTGGTATGACACTTACCAATGCAGCGATGGACGTTGGTTCTCTATAGGCAGTATTGAGCCACACTTTTATGAATCTCTGTGCCAAGTTTTAGGCACCGAAGAATATTTAGGAGATCAGCACAATGAAAAACTTTTCCCAGAAATGAAAACTAAATTCAGTGAAATTTTTTCAACTAAGACCGCAGATGAATGGATGCAGCTAATGTCTGAACACGACATTTGTGCGGCACCAGTACTTGAGCAAGAAAAGGTTCCGACCGATCCACATAATGTTGCGCGCGAGATGATAGTGAATCTCGAAACAGCAATAGGGAATGTTCAACAAATCGGAATAGCGCCAAAATTAAGTGGAACCCCAGGTAAAATTACTAAAACAGCCCCCATTGTGGGGGAGGACACCGAACTAATACTTCAAGAATTAGGCTACGCAAATGAAAAAATTTCAGAACTCAGAACGATGGGAATTATCGGATAAGGAGAAATAATGACACCAGAATATCGAGTAGTTGCAGAGGGATTGCGTTTCCCTGAAGGGCCATTAGAACTACCAAATGGCGATATCCTAATTACAGAAATTGAAGCGGGACGTTTAACCAAGATAAGGCAAGATGGCTCAAAAGAAATCTTTGCTGTCACAGGTGGTGGTCCAAATGGGGCAGCAATCGGCCCTGATGAAGCAATCTATGTAACACAAAATGGAGGGTTTGAATGGTCTGAGTCACTACAAACAGACGGAACGAATATTCTTAGACCAGGAGACCGTGCAAATGACTATACAAATGGATCGATCCAACGTGTAAGCGCAAACGGAAATTCTGTTGAAACACTCTATGATAATTGCAATGGGGAACCACTTAAGGGACCAAATGACTTGGTTTTCGATCATGAAGGGAATTTTTATTTCACTGATCTAGGAAAGCGATACGGGAGACAAAGAGACATCACTGGCCTTTATTACGCTTCCCCAGACGGAAAATTCATTAAAGAAATAGTCTTCCCGTTTGAAAGTCCCAACGGTATAGGATTAAGTCCAGACGAAAAAACTCTCTACGTCGCTGAAACACCAAGCGGACGCCTATGGGCATTCGATATTGTCAGCCCTGGGGAAGTGAAGAATAGACGAGTTCTAGGACATGCACCGCCAGTAGAAGGAATTAATCAAGCAATGTTTGATTCTCTTTGTGTAGATAGTGAAGGCAACATCATAATCGCAACCATCTTAAATGGTGGTATTACATCAATATCCCCTGATGGAAAACATACAACCCATATATCACTCCCAGATGGAATAACGACAAACCCCTGCTTTGCAGGACCTGAACTACGAACGCTATATGTAACGCTAGGTAGCACTGGCCGGCTAATAGCATTCGACAACTGGCCTACACAAGGGCTTAAGCTAGCTTTCCAAAAAGGTGTCACTACTTAGAATAAAATGTTATTCAACTTCTATGGTATTGCTACAGTACGATATTGGCGTGAGTAAACGAATTCTTATAACTAACGATGACGGAGTTGATTCGCCTGGACTTTGGGCTTTGGTAAGAGCCTGTAGCAAGCATGACTGTAAAATCACCGTGGCAGCACCACGTGAAAATCAAAGCGCTGCCGGAGCAAGTCTTACATTACGCAAAGAAATAGAGTGGGAATCCGTTAAAAACCCGCCAGTGGCCAATATTCAGACCTGGACGGTAGGAGGACGGCCTGGTGACGCTGCGATAGTCGGACTTGATCACTTAAGTGAATCAACTGACATACTCATTTCGGGAATAAATCAAGGAGCAAATATCGGCTTTGATTTATCAATAAGTGGAACTGTTGGTGCTGCTCTCCAAGGCTACTTTCGTGGAATTACTTCATTGGCAATCTCATATGCTATGACACCGCAAACGGAAGTAGACTGGGAGACCGCCGAACATATAGCAAGCATTATCTGCGGAAAAGTACTCTCTGAAGAAATTCCAAAAAAATCATTTTTAAATATAAATATTCCTCTTGTAGCTATAGGGGAAATTGCAGGTCTAGTCGTAACCAGAGCCGAAGAAACTGGTTACTTTCAACTCGAAGATGCAAAGAACAACACTAGCAAACTTAAAAGGAAAACGCCTGAAGACCCCAAGCCAATTCCACAGGCAGGAACGGATCTTTGGGCTCTTTCGCAAAAAT
This sequence comes from Dehalococcoidia bacterium, assembly GCA_022451885.1. Lineage (GTDB taxonomy): Bacteria > Chloroflexota > Dehalococcoidia > Tepidiformales > Tepidiformaceae > JAKUNN01. The sequence continues at coordinate 8,457 of JAKUNN010000050.1, forward strand.
ATGTCAGTATTTGTCCGATCCAAATAAACTTGACAGACTATCGCAAAATGGATGCCCTTGGGAAAATACTTAACGAAAATTGGAAAGAAAAAGAAATTTAATTTACTTGAACATTCACCTATGTTTTGGAATAAACTAATCCAATGAACTACATTCAACTACACGAGTATGAATATTTTCCCCCCTCTGGATTTGCACTAACTGGGGGGTTAGAACCCGGTACGGTAATTGATTACGAATCACGTCTGCGGAATTCAGGAACGTGGAGTGGCAACCCTCATGGCAGTGTAATTGGGTTTGCTCAATTCGATGAATATCAAGACTTCTCAACTGAAGAAAAACTTAATCTTCCGCCAGGTGATATCTACTCAATAGATAAGCCTGTTGTCTCCGCACATCCTAAAACAGATATGCACCGATGGATTAACGAAAAAGTTAAGGAGTTCGAAATCCTTGATGGCTTTTCGCCGTTCCCTCAAGTCACTGATACCGTAAAAGCCCTTGAACAATTAATCGAAGATTTTGTCGAAAAACATGGTGACTTTTTTTCAAACAATGTGCATGGTGAAAACTATGTAGAGCTCTCTATTTTCGACTGGTACAACGAGTGGAAAGCAATAGGAATCGCAGCCACTGATGCAGCGACCGAGCAAGGAAAAGAAAAACTCCTAGCCGGTGCAAAAAACCAGAAAACTATACTGAATGAGTACCTCTATGCGAAAAATGAAAACGGTGAAGGCCGTGAACCTATTACTATCAAACCCGACAGTTTGCTTGACTGGTGTTGGGCGTTAATCGCTCGTGACATTCTTGATAATGTCACGTACAAGAAATGTACTAACCACAAAAGCGAAAAAAATCCTACAGGGTGTGAACATGAAGGCCCCTCAATAGATCTGGATGGAAAAACAGGCCAAGAATATTGCAGTGCAGATTGGAGGTAAAAAAAGAT